>JBOGAI010000093.1:0-22978 GCA_051655665.1 Erysipelotrichaceae bacterium
ATTGCGCTTGTATGTGGATGATGCCATCGCAGGGATGGAAACAGGATTGTATGCCTACTTGTGTCATCCGGATTTGTTCATGCGCGCGTACCAACGCTGGGACGACGTTGCCATTGCACAGTCTTTACGCCTGTGTGAGGCCGCCAAGCGGCTCAATATTCCGTTGGAATACAACTTGCAAGGTGTGTTCTTTAAAGAACGCTACAAGGACGAATTTGGGTATCCGTACCATCCGTTTTGGCAACTTGCGGCCACAGTGGGCAATCAGGTCATGATCGGCATTGATGCCCATCGCAATACAGAATATGAAATGGTGGAATATTACGAAAGGGCCCAAGCCTATTTGAATCAACTTGGGGTTGAGGTCTTGACTCATTTGCCTCAAAAACAGGGCCGCTAGCGCGGTCTTGTTTTGTTGAAGCGGCACGATTTCAAACATGGGCAAAAAATGGGCAACAAGCTTGAGAATCCCCCATGTTTCCCCACACTCAACAACACATTGGTTTTTGCGTCACAAACCTTTGATTATGCCTTGTTTTGGGGAAAACTTCCTGATATTTTGATTGACTTGAGACTCTAAAATGTGTAATATATAGAAAGGCACGAACATGCCTTTGTAGCCCCGGAAACTACATTGGAAAGGAAATTATTATGCGCCAAACTACATTTATCAAACCTGCTGAAGTAACACGTACATGGTACGTTGTTGATGGATCAGGAAAAACATTGGGACGTTTAGCTACAGAAGTAGCTGCAGTTTTACGTGGTAAAAACAAACCGTCTTTCACTCCTAACGTGGACTGTGGAGATTTCGTTATCGTAATCAACGCTGACAAAATCGAAGTTACAGGAAACAAAATGGAAAACAAAAAATACTACAGCCATTCTCAATTCCCAGGTGGATTAAGAACTCGTACAACTCGTACTATGAAAGAAAAGTATACAGTTGAATGGGTTGAAAAAGCAATCCACGGTATGTTGCCACATACAAAATTGGGTGATGCGCAACGTAAACACTTGTTTGTTTACAAAGGTAGTGAACATCCTCACGCGGCTCAACAACCAGTCGTGATGGAAATCAAAGGTTAAGGAGGATCAAAAGATGGCAAAGAAAAATAGCGTAACTTATTTGGGTACAGGGCGTCGTAAAACCTCTGTTGCTCGCGTCTTCTTGACTCCAGGAACTGGAAACATCGTTGTTAATGGAACAACATTAGATGCATACCTACCACTAGAAACATTGCGTATGGTAGTGCGTTCACCACTTGAATTGACTGAAACTTTGGCTCAATTCGACGTTATGATCAACGTACAAGGTGGAGGATACACAGGACAAGCTGGAGCAATGCGTCACGGGATTTCTCGTGCATTGTTGGAAGCTTCTGCTGACTACCGTCCAGCTCTTAAAGCTGCAGGATTCTTGACTCGTGACCCACGTGCGAAAGAACGTAAAAAATACGGTCTTAAAGCTGCTCGTCGCGCGCCACAATTCTCAAAACGTTAATCGTTTCGAAACATCGTCTTTGGACAACTCAAAACCACTCTTTCTTTGGAAAGGGTGGTTTTTTGTATTTGGTGAAGTGATGGGGTTCAATGGCAAATTTAGGCAAGAAGTGGTATGATGGTTGCGTAATTTGCGAAAGGGGTGAGAGGATGAAAACCGGATTGGTACTAGGAGGCGGGGGATCCAAAGGAGCTTATGAAATCGGGGTGTGGCGTGCACTGCAAGAGTTGGAGATTCCCATCGATTTTGTATGTGGTTCGTCCATTGGAGCGCTCAATGGTGCCCTCATCGCCCAACAGGACTACGCTTTGGCCAAACACCTTTGGCGCAACATCAGTATTTCCAACGTCTTTGTGGAAGACGAAGTGTTACCCTTCGATTTGGACCGTTTGATGGCAGAAAGTGATCGAATTTTGAAAGTCTTGCGGTTGTCCTTGACCAACAAAGGCAGTAGCAACGTTAATCTTGAACGCTTTGTGCGCACCAACATTGATTTGGAGAAGGTGTATCATTCTCCCATTGAGCTGGGTATAGTAGTATTCAATTTTGATGAACGAAAAGGAGAAGAGTGGTCGATTGCTGACATAGCCAAAGAGGACCTCGTGGATTATTTGGTCGCCAGCGCTTCTTGTTTTCCAGCCTTGCAAATGAAAGAAATCCACGGGGTACGCTACATGGATGGGGGCTATTATGATAATGTTCCCGTCGCTTTCGCAAAGCGCCAAGGGTGTGATCGCATCATTGCAGTGAACTTGCGCAGTGCCGGCATCCTAAATAAAAAAGGCTTCAGCGATGAAGTGGTTTGGATTGAGCCTGCGTGGTCTTTAGGCTCGTTTTTGACCTTTGAACCCACACTAGCGATGCACAACTTCCAATTAGGCTACCTAGATGCGATGAAAGCAGTAGGTCCCTATTCGGGATCACTTTATACGTTTACCCTTGAAAGTGAGTCCTCCTTACAACGCTTTGAAGCGTTGGTGGAAGAATCCCTGGAACAATTCAAGAAAAGTTTAAATCGTTATGAGCGCTTGGTTGTAGAAGGGATGCTGACGATGCGTCGTAGCCGCATCAAAGATGCCAACTTCGCACAGCACCTAGTGGAACAAACCGCTCGCATTTTTAAAGTATCTCCCTTGCAGGTGTATGATTTTGAGGCCTTTATGATTGCCGTTTTGAAAGCATTCAATCAGACAGTGCATCAAAACCTAAACGAGGAAGAAGACAGCCTTTCGTTAAAACGGTTGCGACGGGAAGAAATCGTAAAACGGATGTATCATCGCATTGTGCTCCATCACGACTACTCTTCGCAAACCTATGCCTTGTCATTGGCCTTTGTAGAGGAAAGCGTAGGCGCAATTTGCATCGACTTGATGCAACGCTACTTTTTAGAACGAAAAAATATGGATGAGAACCCAAAAAAATGATATTTGTGCATCATGCACAAATATCATTTTTCACGTTATGATATGATGAGTTTGTACTAAAAGGAGATAGAACAATGGCTACTTTAAAATTAGAGAATATCAATAAAGTCTATGATAATAATGTCCAAGCGGTATTTGATTTTAACTTGGAAATCAGCGATAAAGAATTTATCGTATTCGTAGGACCATCAGGGTGTGGGAAATCGACTACGCTGCGTATGATTGCGGGGTTGGAAGACATTACTAGTGGAACACTAGAAATTGATGGACGCGTGATGAACGACGTCGATCCGAAAGATCGTGACATCGCAATGGTGTTCCAATCTTATGCCTTGTATCCACACATGAGTGTGTATGACAATATGGCATTCGGTTTGAAATTGAAAAAAATGCCGAAAGACGAAATCGATCGCCGTGTAAAAGAAGCGGCTGCGATTTTGGAAATCACCGATTACTTACACCGTAAACCAAAAGCATTGTCTGGGGGACAACGTCAACGTGTTGCGTTGGGACGTGCGATTGTTCGTAATGCGAAAGTATTCTTGATGGACGAACCGTTGTCAAACTTGGATGCGAAATTGCGTGTACAAATGCGTTCTGAAATCATCAAATTGCACGAGCGCTTGAATGCAACGACCATCTATGTTACCCATGACCAAACCGAAGCGATGACTATGGCTTCTCGTATTGTTGTTATGAAAGATGGATACATCCAACAAATCGGTAGTCCAAAAGAGATTTATACAAACCCAGTAAATACGTTCGTAGCAAGCTTTGTCGGAGCACCTGCCATGAATTTCATCAGCGGGCGTTTTGAGAAAAATATGTTCCACTATGATGGAAAAACATTCAGTGTACCTGCAATGTTCCACGATGCACTTCGTCCTTATGAAGGAAAAGAAATTATCATGGGAATTCGCCCTGAAGATATCCACTACGAAGGAATCGTAGCGGAAACATATCCTGAAACATTGTTCGACTTCTACGTAGAAGTTTGTGAGTTGTTGGGTCACGAGTTTATCCTTCATGGTAAATTCGGGAACCAAAAATTATTGGCAAAAGTTTCAAGTCGTGTGGATGTACGCAACCACGATACCATTCGTTTGGCAATGGACGTTGCGAAAATCAAATTCTTCGACAAAGAAACCCAACAAGCGATTAACCGATAGTATTTCCTCCACCTTATCATCGGCTTATTCGATATGAAAAAAAGTTCCCTTGGGAACTTTTTTTTGGTTGCAAACCCAATCAAGGAGTGGGGGAATTGTATTTCTTCCACGAAGCAATGTACCCTGTGAGAAGCAAAGCAATTGCTTAGTGGTCGTGGAGGTTTAATTTTTGAAGGTGAGATTCCATGTATTCCACTTCGTATTGAAATGATAGTATAGTGTCCAACTGGACAACCTTGCGATACGTTTGTAAACGGTCTATCATGACGGGAACCATCGGTTCATGCTTGTGTTCCAAATAGACATAATACGTATTGGCGAAGACATGATATACCAAGCCATATGCTTGAAATGTTTCCTGTAAGGCCGAGACGAATTTTTGAATTTGCTCATCGCCTGCTTGAAATCCGTAGTTATCTGAATATTGTTTAAGATCTTCCAAATGGAAAACCAATAAGATCATCGAATCGTTAATCGCGCCATTTGCCAAGTCCATACGTAACTTCTTGAGATTACTTGCTTGAGAAATGGGGTGGATCAATGCTAATTCTTGTTTCAATTGCTGTGTGATGCGATCTTTGGTATGCATTTGAGAACCTCTCCAATAGGCGAACCAAAACAAGCTGCCTAGCCCTAGAGCGGCATAAATATAGTAATTTACAATCGGTGTCGTGTTGTTGTAGGAAAGGTGAACACTTATATCAAGGATATTGACTAATACCAATCCAAAAGAGCCAATAATCATAACTTCGTAATTTTCAATTTTTTTGAGGAAGGCATAAATGTTAATCCCAAGCAAGAAAATCGCATTGATGAACACCAATTGGTGTGCAGCACTTAAAGAATAAAAGACATCAAGATAATTGAACGCATCTAAACTTAGCGCGGTTAGGAAAAAAAACAACATCACAACCAAAACCGGGACTACAATTTTCCGTAGTTTTGGCCACTGGAAATAGTAGATACTCCACAAGAATAAAGGGATGGAGTAAAAACTGATCATTTCCAATTTATGCAACAACAAAATGTTAGGAACGAATACCTGTAAGAGTTTGGTATTGGCACTGATCCAAATGCTGCTCATCAAAAAGAAGGCACCGATGTGAGAAAGCACGATGGGCTTGTAGCGAAATCGTCCGGTCAGGGGCAACAACAATAGAATTAGGCCCAAACCAAAACTCGCAAACAGCGCGACGATGAAGAGCGGTGGCAAATTTGGGTAAGAGCGCAGCGGGGTAATCGCATCCATCAAATAGATTTTTTGGATGCGAGAGTTTTCGCGTGGGACGCGTTGAATGTAGGAAATCTCAACGCGAGATCCGGGTTTCGCACTATCCAAAGGAAGAAATAAATTGATGCTTCCCGGACTTTCTTTGATCCCATCCACATCAGGATTGTATTCGTAAATCAGTTGCCCATCCACCGTAATGGAGAGGGGACGTTGAAAGACGACGGTTTGCAAAGCAATGTCATCAAAGGGCAGTTCGGGAATGATGTTGGTGATGGTCACCACTTCATTGTGCTCCACATCGGGATAGACGTGGTGCGGCAACGTCACTTGGACTGCTTCTGGATGCAAGTTGGTGGTCAACGTCCATCCTTCGTTAAACGCTTCTCGCTGTGCCCGTTGGGGAGCAAGCTGAGGCCCATCTAGCGTGGGAAGGATGATGCTTGCGATAAGCCCTAGGGTGACCATCCAGAGTCCTACATGTACATAATTTAATATTTGATTCCATTTTTTCATAATTTCACCTATTTTCCATGTCTATTCTAACACAAAAGGCAGGGTTATTCGACACTGCTAGTAAAATAAGTGATATAATGTGAGCACATAGAAATGGAGTGATGATATGAGGAAGATTATTAGCTTTTTTATGAGCAAGATGTTTTTGGTGGGGATTTTGATTTTACTACAACTGCTCCTTGTAATGGGGGTTATTCTGTGGCTGAGTGACTACTTTTTGTGGGTGTACGCGGGACTGAATTTGTTGTCTTTGAGTATTGTCGTGTACTTACTGAACAAGAATGAAAACCCAGCTTATAAACTGGCATGGACCATTCCCATTTTGATTTTCCCGCTGTTTGGGGGGATTTTCTACTTGGTCTTTGGAAATGCGAAAATGCCGAAGGAATTGCTTAGTGAAAACTTGAGCGTATCACCTGAACTACAATTGGCAAAGGAAAAGGGCATCCCCATTGTCGATTTGCAAGATACTGATTTGAGTGCCCACAAACAAGCCACCTACATCAATCGCAATGCAGGCTTTCCATTGTATCGTCATACGGAAACCCGTTTCTTGCCAACTGGAGAAATCAAATTTGAAGTGATGTTGGAAGAATTGGAAAAGGCTGAAAAATACATTTTCATGGAGTACTTCATTATTATGGAAGGAAAAATGTGGAATACCATTTTGGAGGTATTGGTCCGCAAAGTCAAAGCGGGGGTTGACGTCCGTTTGATTTATGACGATGCAGGTTGTTTGCAAACGTTGCCCAACCACTACGATCGCTATTTGCGTTCCTTGGGCATCAAAGTCAAAGTATTCAACCGCATCCGACCAACCTTGGCCATCCGCATGAACAATCGTGACCATCGTAAAATCATGGTCGTCGATGGAAAAGTAGGCATCACGGGGGGAATCAACCTATCGGATGAATACATCAATGCGGTTACGTTGCATGGACACTGGAAGGACAGCAGTGTCTTATTGAAAGGAGCAGCAGTGTTCTCCTTGACGGCAATGTTCATCCAATTCTGGAACTTCCATGAAAAAGAGAAGGAAGACGTTTGGAACTACTATTTGGGCGAAGAAGCCTTGAAACAATACCAGGACGATGGCGTCGTGCAACCGTATGCGGACTCCCCAACCGATAAAGAGTATATTGGGGAGTACTCCCACATCAACATGATCAACGAAGCGAAACGCTACGTGTATATTCAAACGCCATATCTCATCATCGACAATGAAATGCGCACTGCGCTTTCCTTGGCAGCGAAAAGTGGAGTTGACGTTCGCATTTTGGTGCCTCACTATCCAGACAAAGCCATTGTATTTGAGATGACCAAATCCAATTACAAGGCCTTGTTGGCAAGCGGCGTCAAGATTTATGAATATACTCCTGGCTTCGTACATGCGAAAACGCTGGTGGCGGACGATGAAGTGGCCATTATTGGAACCATCAATATGGATTATCGTTCCTATTACCTACACTTTGAGTGTGGCAGCTGGTTCTATAAGTCCAAATGTGTCATGGAATTGAAAGAAGACTACCTAAAGACCTTGCAAGTATCCCAAGAAATCCATTACAATGAAGTGGTTAATATTCCATGGTATCGCAAAGTGTTACGTGCCATGTTGAATTTATTTGCACCAATGGCATAGTAAGGAGAGAGTGAATGATTGAAAATGTTGGATTGATTTGCGAAGGTGGAGGGACCAAAGCGGCCTATACTTCGGGGGTTTTAACCTATTTTATGGAACATGGAATCGACTTTGGTTACAGCGTGGGCATTTCGGCCGGCGCAGCCAATTTGTTGTGCTACCTGTCCAAACAACCAGAGCGCTTGCGCTACATGGCGATTGACGCAGCTTGCGACAAAAAATCGATTGGACTTCGTCCATTGCTCAAGGAAGGATCGTTTTTTGGACTCAACTACGTGTATGATAGCGTAGAAGAAGCCTATCCCCTTGATTATGCCACGTTCTTGCAAAGCCCGATGAAACTTGATGTCGGCTTGTACGACTTTGACAAAGGGGGCGTGGTTTATGTGGACAAAAGCTTCCACGACCAACAAGCAACGGTTACCAAAGCAGCATGTGCATTGGCAATCTTGTGCCCACCCTATGCGTATCGCGGCGGAAAGTACATGGATGCAGGCATCATTGACATGATTCCGGTCGAACAATCCATTCGTCAAGGAAACAAGAAGCACATTTTCATTTCCACGAAAGAACTCAACTTCGAACGCAAACCAGCATCGAAAATACAGCAGTTGGTGTGCAAACTGCGCTATCCGAAGCATCCAAGTCTGGTCGACAACTTAAAAAACCGTCACATCAGTTATGCACATCAGTGGGGCATTGTCAAAGAGTTGGAAGATGCAGGAAACTTGATGGTATTGCGTCCCTCAAAAGATATGGGCATCACGCGTACCACGCAGGATTGCGACAAATTGGAAGCCTGGTTTCAACTAGGCTATGACGATACGGCAGCCCGCATCGAGGAAATTCTTGCTTTCTGCAAGCCCTAATCCCTTCCACAAACAAAAAGTGTTTCCAAACGGAAACACTTTTTTTCATCAATCGGGTAGGACTATTGGGGTTGTTCTTTGCCACATTTGGGGCAATATCGAAAACTGGGGTCCATGGCTGCCCCGCAAAACGGGCAATACTTGACATCTTTAGGCGAAGAAGCGCTGCTTGGTTCCCCATTGCGCATGCGCGCATTCCAAGGGTCTTCCTCTTCGGATTCATCGGTAATGTCGACGACGGAGAATCGATTTTTGCTGGTCGCGTTTTTGTAATGGTAAACAAATTGCACGATTGCAACTCCGACGAATAATAAGCCAAACATAACAAAGAAATCGGGTGCTCCGATGGACGCTGCAAAGAACATCCAAAAAATACCGAAAATAATGGCAATGATCGAGCCTGTGGCCCCCATTGCGGAAGGGGCTCTTCCAGGTTTTACACTTTTCATTCTCAACCCTCCTGTTGTTACCATTATTTTACCACAATCCGATGCATAGTGATAGGTAAGAAAAAAAACGGTACTGACAAACAGTACCGTTGAGCAATGTTATTGATTGCTAACCCAGCGACCGTAAATGCCACATGGCAGTACGGTGTTGGTTTTGGTAATCGGCAATCCGATTTCACCACATTCCAAATATCCGTTTGGATATTGGGCTTGTACGGTTGCTTGCAATAGGTTTTGCAATACCGTTGGCGAAAATCCAGTCGTATAGGAGTTTACCAGGAAGAATAACGGATTGGGGTCCAAAAGCGCTTGGCATGCTTGCACCAGGTGCAACAATTGCTCTTCGATTTTCCATACTTCGCCATTGGGTCCTCTTCCATAAGAAGGAGGATCCATGATGATGCCATGGTAGGTACGACCGCGACGTTTTTCGCGCTCTACGAATTTCAAAACATCGTCCACGATAAAGCGGATTTTGCGATCTTCTAAATGGGACAATTCCATGTTTTCCTTGGCCCATTGGACCATTCCTTTGGATGCATCCACGTGTACGACCTCACTCGCCCCCGCACTTGCGCATGCCATCGTGGCTCCGCCAGTATAAGCGAATAGGTTCAACACGCGGATTTCACGGTTGGCCTTACTGATTTTGTCCATCATGAAATCCCAGTTGGCACCTTGTTCCGGGAACAATCCGGTATGTTTGAATCCGGTCGGGGATACTTTAAAGGTCAAATGTTTGTATTGAATGGTCCATTGGTCTTTGGTTTTCTTTTTGTATTCCCAATGGCCGCCCCCTTTCACCGAACGGTGGTAGTGGGCATGGGGTTGCAACCACGCTTGGTCTTCTTGTTGGATTGGCCAAATGGCAAGAGGATCAGGGCGTCTTAAGACGATGTCTTTCCATCGTTCTAGTTTTTCGCCACCTCCGGCATCGATACATTCATAGTCTTTCCAATTGTTTGCTACTTGATTCATACGGCTTCTCCTTGCATTTCGTCCTCTTATTATAGCATAGTTGCGCAAAAACCCAATAGGAATGGTTGGTATTAAAATTGCAAGGTGCAAGACTTTTGGTAAGATAGAGAAAAAAGGGGGAAGAGGATATGCACACCTATACCATTACCCAAGTGCTCGCTGCCTTTCAGACGGGGGCAAGCAACGTAGAGGCTCACCATGCGCTGCTCAATGAACTCAACGTATTTCCAGCCTATGATCACGATAGTGGAATCAATTGGGTAACCACGCTTCAAGCCTTTGAAACCATCGATTCCAATCAAAAGGAAGCCGAACAACTGGCCGCGCTGAGCAGTGCATTGGTACGTCATGCTCGCGGAGCCGTCGGTTTGCTTTTTTCAGCTTTTTTTGTGGGCCTTGTTCGGGCACTGCCACAAGAGGAAGTCTTGAATGCGGCGGGGTTGGCGAAGTGGATGCACAGCGGGACAATCGCGGCCTACAAGGCCGTCGACCGTCCGCGCGAGGGTTCCATATTGTCCATGATGAAATGTTTTGGGCAATGTTTGGAACGGTGCTCCACCCCTCAAGAGGTATTGCCTTGCTGCGCGAACGAACTAGAAGCCTCCCAAAACGCTTTGCGCAATGTCACACATAGTGTGGATGCGGGCGCACTGGGTTTTTACTATTTCATCGAAGGATTTTGGACGCACTTGCACGCCATCGAGGTCCTTCCCGCCCTTGAAATCATCCCCACTTTGGAAGAAGGGGGCGACTTGGAATATCGATACAGCTGCGAATGTTTGTGCGAGAACACCCGCTTGTCTGTGGACAATATCGTGTTGACCCTGCGCCCTTATGCCGGAATGATCATGGTGGTGGTGACGCAAAATCAAGCCAAAATTCATTTCTATACCAACCAACCCATCAAAGCCTTTCAAGTATTGCGCCAAAACGGACGGGTGCAATATCCGGTTGTGGAAGACATGCAACTGCAGGTCACACCCCATCGCCACACCAAGACGTCCTTTGCGCTGGTGTGTGACTCGGCGGCAGATTTGCCGGAGGAATGGAAGAGTAAATATCACATTCATACCTTGTATTTGCCACTAGAACTAGAAGAGGGCACCCATTTGGACAAGGGAACCCTTGATGTATCCCACTTTCAAAGCCTTTCGAATCAAACCCTGAAAAACAGCGGACAAGAGTACGCCCTACAGTGGGAGCATGAACTGCGCTATTTGTTGGACCATTACCCTTCGGTGTTGTACGTGTCGCTTTCTAGTAAAATGCATCCCCTACTCAAACAGGTGGTGCACCGCATGGAAGCGCAAGAGCAAAATAAGCGGCTGGTTGTTTTGGATTCGCAAAGTCATTCCATTGCACAAGGCTTGCTCGTCTTACAGTTGGCGAAAGCAATGGCGAAAGGCAACTCCATCGAAGAGGTCGTTCGCTATGGGCAAACCCTCATCCAAAATCGAGCGATGGCCATGGCGGCCCATGAGCTCCACCATGTTGAGAAAGGTGGAAAAATTACGGTGCACCATTTGCGGGCGCTGAAATCGTTGCATTTGCGTCCATTGCTTGGGGTGAATGACCTAGGAGAGCGCATGGTGCTAAAAGCGTGCATGAGCCATCGCTCCTTGCAAAAACAGCTCGTGCGCTTTGCGAACAAGGTGCAAACCAAAGACCAATACGCCATTGTGTATACTCAATATTCCCCGCTGGTGGACCAATATATCCGACGCTTGAAGCAACAAACGGGGAAAGAGCCTTTGTACGTAGTGCAAAGTGGGGTCAGTACGCTTTTTCATGCGGGTGACGCGATGATTGGCATTGCCATCACCCATGGATAGGATGGAGACCCTTGTTTTCGCCCTGTTGGTCGTGTGGGCTTATTTTACCTTGGTATTTTGCATGGCCTATTTGATGCGACGTATGTCGTTTGTGGATGTGGCGTGGGGGATGGGGTTTGTAACGCTTAGTGCAGCGCTTTATGTCAATCAACAAGCGTTTGACCTTCAAAGAACACTCGTGCTTACCCTTGTTGCGCTGTGGGGGGTGCGCTTAAGCTGGCATTTGGCACGCCGCAACCTTGGCAAACCGGAAGACTTTCGCTACCAAGCCATGCGTGAACGTTGGGCACCTCATGCTTGGTCGCGCGCTTATGTACAAGTATTCATGTTGCAAGCACTTTTTCTTTTTCTCATTGAAGGCAGCGTCTTGTATCTGATGCAAACGCCAAGTCGACCCATTTCGTTGTGGGATGTGCTAGGGGCAAGCGTTGCCTTGCTGGGAATTCTGGTGGAAAGTGTGGCAGATACGCAGTTGCGACGCTTCAAGAAACAACCGCGGGGGCGTTTTTTGACCACGGGCCTTTGGAAATATTCCCGTCATCCCAACTACTTTGGCGAAACGTTGGTGTGGTGGGGAATTTGGATCATGGCGTTGGGCGCGCAAGGGTGGTTTACGGTATATGCCCCCTTGACCATTACGGGACTGTTGCTTTTTGTAAGCGGAATCCCGATGTTGGAAGCCAAATACCAAGATAATCCGGATTATCAGCGCTATGCTGCCAAAACCTCCAAGTTTGTGTTGTGGCCACCCAAACGCTAAGCAAGAAGGGACGTTTCCCTTCTTTTTTTGTTGCGGTGCGACCCCAACCAAAATTGGGCTCATCCCATGACATAAATGCAGGGAAATCTTGTGTTTTTTCATGAATCGAAAGCAAAGGAGAGCGAATTTTGCTATAATATAGCGTGAGGTGATAATGTGTCAAACCTAGAACAGTTAAATGAAAATCAAAAAGCCGCGGTTTTAAACGTAGATTCCCATTTACGGATTATTGCTGGTGCAGGAAGTGGGAAAACGCGAGTCATAACAGCGCGTATTGTTCACTTGGTTCAAGATTTGGGCGTGTATCCACCGTCCATTTTGGCCATTACCTTTACCAATAAAGCTGCCAATGAAATGAAAGAGCGTATCGTAAATCAGTTGCACGACGAAGCAGCCGGGATTGTCTTGTCGACCATCCACTCCTTGTGCGTGCGCATTTTGCGTGAAGATATTTATGTCTTGGGCTATCCTAGAAACTTCACCATCATCGATACCGATGATCAAAAAACCATTCTCAAAGAGGCCTATGCCCTTTATGGTTTGGATGTGAAGCGCTACAGCTACAATAATATGCTTTCCTATATTTCGCATAATAAAACAGGCAAAGTAAGCCCTGAACAAGCCAAAGACCTTGGCAAGCACAGCGTTGATCAAGAACGCTTGGCCAAAGTCTATGCCTACTATGAAAAACGTCTTGCAGATATGTTTGCCCTGGATTTTGATGATTTGCTCATCAAAACCCAAGAATTGTTTGCAACGCATACCATCAAGCGTCGCAAATGGCAATCTCGCTATGACTATGTCCATGTTGATGAGTTTCAAGACGTGGATGAAATCCAATACGACATCATCCGCTATTTGGTGTCCGACAAAGCGTACTTGTGTGTAGTCGGAGATCCGGATCAAACCATTTATACGTGGCGCGGAGCAAAAGTGGACATCATCTTGCACTTTGAAAAAGACTTCAAAGGCGCCAAGACCATTTTCCTAAATGAAAACTACCGCTCCACTCCAGCCATCTTGCAAGCAGCCAATTCTTTGATTGCCAACAACCAAAACCGGTTGGAAAAAGAATTGTTTACCCAACGATCAGCAGGCGATAAAGTCGTGCATTATTCGGCATTTGAAGAAGCCTATGAACCCAAATGGGTTGTGGAACAAATCTCCAATTTGCATAAACAAGGCATCGCCTTTCAAGACGTTGCCGTTTTGTATCGTTCCAACTATTTATCCCGTGGATTGGAAAAACTCTTGTTAGAACAAGGGATCCCATACGTGATTTACGGCGGGATTCGGTTTTACGATCGCGCTGAAATCAAAGATGTGTTGTGTTATTTGCGCATGTTGGTGAGTGGCGATGACTTGGCGTTCAAACGCATTATCAATACACCCAAACGGAAAATCGGACCGAAAACCATCGAGGGCATTTTTGACTATGCCCAAGAACATCGCTTGACGATGTATGAGGCAATCAAACAAGCGCGTCTTGGCAAGGGGAAAACCCAAGAACAGTTGGACCGTTTTGTGTATTTGATTGAGAAATTCCGCAACCAAATTGGGGAAAAAGAGATTTCCAAGATTTTAGAAGAAATCATTCAGTCCAGTGGGTACTTAACCATGTTGGAAGAAGACAAAGAAGTCGAACGCATTGAAAACATCAAGGAGCTCATCAACGACATCATGTCGTTTGAGAAAAACAATCCGCAACCAAGCTTAGAAGACTACTTGCAAATGGTTGCGTTGTATAGTGATTTGGAAAGCAATACCCAGACTCGCAAAGAATGTGTGCAGCTGATGAGTGTGCATGCGGCGAAAGGCTTGGAATTTGATCACGTTTTTGTCTATGGCATGAGCGAAGGGGTGTTTCCAAGTGAGCGCGCGATGATGGAAGGTGGGTTTCAAGGGTTGGAGGAGGAGCGCCGTTTGGCGTACGTGGCCTTTACCCGTGCCCGCAAACGTTTGTACTTAAGCGATGCGAAAGGATACAGCTACGTGTTGGACAAATTCAAAACCACATCACGCTTTATCCAAGAAATCGACGAAAACACCATTGAACATTTGGGCGCAGGACAACCTTTGCCAACACCGGCTCCCACGCCATCCCTTGCCCAAAGCAAAGGACCTGCGAAAGTGGGGGAAAGACTGCGAACCGGAGACAAGGTAATTCATGCGACCTTCGGAGAAGGGATTGTGGTAAAAGTGGAAAACAACATTGCCCAGATTGCCTTTGATCATAAACATGGAGTTCGCAAAATCGTGTGCGGGCATCCCAGCATTCAAAAGAAATAGGAGTCAGTATGGATCGAATTGATGAACTGCGAGCATTGCTCAATCGCTACAACTATGAATACTATGTACTAAACCAAAGCAGCGTTTCCGATGCGACTTTTGATGCGCTCATGAAAGAGTTGATGCAACTGGAAACAGAGCATCCAGAAAAAGAAGACCCCAATTCTCCCACAAAGAAAGTGGGCGGAATGGTGGCCCAAGGATTTCAAAAAGTAGAGCACAAACAAGCAATGCTTTCCTTAGGCAATGCCTATTCCAAAGAAGATTTGGAAGCCTTTGATGCTCGCATCAAAGAAAGTCTGGCGCAGGTGGAATACGTCGTGGAACTCAAAATCGACGGTTTGGCAATGTCGGTAACCTATGAAAACGGGGCGATGGTACAAGCGCTCACGCGTGGAGATGGCCAATTTGGCGAAGACGTCACACACAATGTACGAACCATTCGTTCTTTGCCGCTGGTGCTACACGATCCGCTGAATTTGGAAATCCGTGGCGAAGTGTATTTGCCGAAACAGGCCTTTGAACAATTAAACGAGCAACGCATGCGCGAAGGGGAAGAGCTGTTTGCCAATCCGCGCAACGTCGCGGCAGGCACGATTCGTCAATTGGATTCGCGCATTGTGGCCAAACGCCAACTTGATGCTTTTTGGTATGTGTTGGTGGATGCGCCAACACATGGCTTTGAAAGCCATGAAGCCTCTTTGCAGTTTTTGAGTGAACAAGGATTCAAAATCAATCCGTTGCGTCGAGTATGTCGCAACGTGGAGGAGGTATGGACCTTTATTCAAGAAATCCAAGCCCAGCGACCAAACTTGCCTTATGAAATTGATGGCATGGTCATCAAGGTCAATGACTTAGGCACCCAACAACAATTGGGCTTTACCGCCAAAACGCCAAAATGGGCCATTGCCTATAAATTTCCTGCAGAAGAAGTGCTCACCACGCTGTTGGATATCACCATTACGGTGGGCAGAACGGGCAAAATTACCCCGAATGCCCTTTTGGCACCGGTTCAGGTAGCGGGGAGCACGGTATCGGCAGCCCAGTTGCATAACGAAGACTTTATCAAAGCCAAGGATTTGCGCATTGGCGACCAGGTCGTCATTCGCAAAGCCGGCGACATCATTCCAGAAGTCGTCAAAGTAGACTTCAGCAAACGGCAGGATCAACAACCATACATCTTTCCGCATCTTTGTCCGGTCTGTGGAAACACCTTGGTCCGGCAAGAAAGCGAAGCTGCCCATTACTGCGTCAACAGTGAATGCGATGCCCGCATTGTGGAAAGCATGATTCACTTCTGCTCACGCGATGCGATGAACATCGAAGGAATGGGTGAAAAAACCATCCATAGTTTTTACCAAGCACAACTTTTGCGACGGATTGAAGACATCTATCAATTGGACCAACAACAAACGACCATTTTAAAGATGGAAGGGTGGAAAGAAAAATCCGTGCAAAACTTGTTGCAAGGAATTGAAAAGTCAAAACAGCTTTCGCTCGAAAAATTATTGTATGGACTTGGCATTCGACAAGTGGGCGTAAAAGGCGCCAAAGTGTTGGCGGCGCACTTTCAATCGATGGACGCACTTGCTTTGGCTCGTGTTGAGGAACTAAGCCAAATTGCCGACATCGGACCCATTAGTGCCCATGCCATTTACAACTGGTTTGCTCAACCGGGCAACCAAGCGCTGCTTGATGCCTTGAAACAAGCAGGATTAACCATGCACTATTTAGGTAAAACAGTAGAAGGGACTCCATTTAGTGGTAAAATTGTCGTATTGACCGGTTCGCTACGCGCATTCTCGCGTGGCGAGGCAACGGCCTTGCTGGAAAAGCTGGGTGCGAAAGTGAGTGGTTCCGTGTCCAAAAAGACAGATTTGGTAATTTATGGAGCAGAAGCGGGATCCAAATTGGCAAAAGCCCAAAGTTTAGGCATTGCCACAATGGAAGAAGCCGCCTTCTTAGAAGAGGTAACACAATATGAAGAAAATTAGTATCTGGCTTGCCACTTTGTTTTTGTTGGTGGGCTGTGGCGCTCCGGCAAACGATGGAACGATTGACCAAGTCATCGATCCGGTGATTGCAGGGGAATATCGCTTTGTATTGCCTTATACCAACAACGATGCCCGTCAGTGGCACAATCAATACAAACGCAGCAAAATGGATGTGGAGGCCATTGGCAGTGGCTTATTGGAACGATCCAAGCAGCACTTCTCCCCCAACACCTATTTGATCAAAGATGGAGAGCTTATTGGATACAACCAATTGCTTTCCTTGTTGGGCAGAAGCAGTGCCGACAATCCCTATGGACTCAACCCGGAAAAAGGAAGCAGTTTTCCAAGTGGGGATGGCATCAACATTCCCGACGCGGTGTTGGTTTCCGATATTTATGAAATCGATTTTGTGAAACAAAATGAAGCTGAATTTGATTTGGAAGGCTTGAGTTTTGCCATTGTCTTGAATCCCACACAATCCATCGACGATGGGTTGTTTGGACAAAGCGTGACGGTTATGGACCAAACCTTGCTGACGTATGGTGAGGAAGTGGCTCGTAAATTCGAACAGTATTTGCGTACGCTTCCTGAAGTGGGCAATTTGCCCATCTATATGACGCTGTTTAAAGCGGGCTCAAGCGATGCAACATTGCCAGGAAGTTTTATGGCCGAAGCGCTGTTTGATTCTCGCAGTGCCAAGTTTACGACCATCGACGAGCGCTGGGTGATTTTCCCAAGCAGCGAAGCGACAAGACTCGACCAGGTAAGCGCTGCGCAGTTTCAAGAGTTGAAAAACAGCTTGCACTTGTTTTTACCAGAAGATATTGGTATTATCGGACAAGGGAAATACCAAGCAGGCGTGTTAAAACAGCTCAACATTACCATCAACATGCAAGCCAAAACCTATTTAGAAATACAAGGGGTCGTGCAGTACATCGCCCAACAAGTGGCGACGTATGCACCCGCAGAACATACTTTGCAAATTGAAGTAAAAAGCAGTGGGGAAACCAAGGCTGTAATGGAAAAAGTAGGCAAAGAAGACTTGGACATTACCATACTGAACTAGAAGGAGAGCATATGGAAAAATTTAGCGATGCGTATTTTCAAAAATTAGCAAACCAATTGATGTTTTCGCTAAGCGAACAAGAAGTGAAAGACTTGCAACGCGACTTCAATACCTTAGAAGAACAATTGGCATTATTTGATGCCGTAGATACCGAAAACGTAGAAGAGATGGTCTATCCCTTTGAGATGGAAACCAGCTTCATGCGTGAAGATGTGGTGAGCAACGTGGTGACCCAAGAGGAAGCCCTGCAAAACGCGGCGAAAACAGAAAACGGAATGATTGGGGTTCCGAAGGTGGTAAAATAATGAAAATCAACGAATATAAAAACGTAGACATCAAAAGCAACTTTGAGCGTACTGTTGACTATGCCAAACAAGCCAATGAAAAGCTCAATGCCGTTGTCACCTTTTGTGACCTTGAAGCACAACTTGCAAGCATTGAAGGAGTATCGAGTGAAGGCAACTTTTACGGTACCCCGATTGTCATCAAAGACAACTTTTTGACCAAAAACATTCGTACAACCGGATCTTCTCGGATTTTGGACAATTACATTCCCATTTACGATGCAACCGTCGTGAAAAAGCTAAAAGCGGCTGGAGCACTTTTTGTGGGGAAAAGTTCGATGGACGAATTGGGTATGGGGGGAACCAACCTCAATGCCTATACCGGAAAAGTAAACAACCCTTGGGATTTTGAACGCATTTCAGGAGGATCTTCTGGAGGAAGTGCGGCACTAGTAGCAGCAGGCGTCGTGCCGATGGCGTTGGGAACGGATACGGGGGACTCCATTCGCAAACCCGCAGCCTATTGCGGAGTGGTTGGGTTGAAACCGACCTATGGACGGGTTTCCCGTTATGGCGTCATTCCATATGCTTCAAGTTTGGACCATGTGGGTTGCTTCACGCGTACGGTGTACGATGCAGCGTTGACCCTGGAAACCATTGCGGGTCGCGATGACTTGGATATGACATCAAGCATGCGTCCGGTCGAAGCATATGCGCAAAATTTGCGCTGTGAACTTGCAGGCAAGCGCATTGCTATTTTTGAAAATGTTTTGGAGGCTCTTGAAGATGAGCGCATCAAAACCCATACCGAAGCGTTGATTCAGCAGTTGGTGGCACAAGGGGCCATCGTGGAACACATTCGAATGGATGAACATTTGATGAAATGCATGTTGCCAACCTACTTTATCATTGCCAATGCCGAAGCCACCAGCAACCACTCCAATTTGGATGGGATTCGCTATGGGATGCGCGAAGCGGGAGAAGAAGTGGAAGAGGTCATGCTATCCACGCGTACCAAAGGCTTCTCTTCTGAAGTGCGCAAGCGCTTTGTCGTAGGAAGTTATGCGTTGTTTGAAGAAAATCAAGACCGCTTGTTGCGCAAAGCACAAAAAGTGCGTCGTTTGTTGGTCGAAGAACTGAAAAAAGTATTGGACGAATACGACGTATTGCTAGCACCTGCCGCGGGCAGCGTAGCGCCAAATGCAGCGGGTAGTCATGACGATAAATTGTCCTCGACCTACTTGATTGCGGAAAATCATATGTTGTTGGGAAACTTTTCAGGCTATCCTTCCATAACATTGCCAACGGGGTTCTTGGATGGACTGCCAGTGGGCATCAACCTTACCGCGAAAGCCTTCGATGAACAAACATTACTAAATGTTTCTTGCGGCATTGAGGCCATCACGCAATTAGCAGGAACATGCAAGGAGGTCGTGTAAGATGAGTTTTGAAGTCATTATTGGGATTGAGATTCACTGTGAATTGAAAACCCGTACCAAAATGTTCTCCGGCGCTCCACTAAGCTTTGGAGAAGCACCCAATACGTGCGTCAATGAGGTCGATTTGGGTCATCCCGGTGTGTTGCCATGCCTCAACGAACAAGGGGTTGCCTATGCACTGAAGGCCTGTATGGCCATGGATTGTACCATCGATCCATTGGTGAAATTCGATCGCAAAAACTATTATTACTCCGATTTGCCAAAAGGATTCCAAATTACCCAACAATTCCATCCGATTGGACGAGATGGGAAAGTGGAAATTGAGGTGGATGGTGTCAAAAAAATGGTACGCATCAACCGCATCCATATGGAAGAAGATACGGCGAAACAAATCCATGACGATCATGGTACCTTCATCGATTTTAACCGTGCCGGCACCCCGCTCATCGAAATCGTAACCGAAGCCGATTTGCGCTCGGGCAAAGAGGCGGCAGCCTATGTTGAGAAGTTGCGGTTGATGTTGTATTACTTGGGCATTAGCGATGTGAAAATGGAAGAAGGAAGTATGCGCTGTGACGTCAACATTTCTTTGCGTCCACATGGTGTCGATTATTTTGGCGTCAAAACCGAAATCAAAAACTTGAACTCCATTTCCAATGTGCAAAAAGCCATTGAAAGTGAAATCGAACGTCAATCCAAAATCATCTTGCAAGGTGGGATCATCGAACAAGCGACACGTCGTTATGATGAAGCCACTCGCTCCACCATCTTGATGCGTAAAAAAGAAGGGACTGTTGATTACAAATACTTCCCGGAACCGAATATTCCACCGGTGCGTCTGAGCGAAGCGTACTTGGCAAACGTCAAGGCTTCGATGCCAGAATTGCCACACGAGCGCAAACAGCGATACTTGGATGTATATGGATTGTCTGACTACGATGCCAGCGTTTTGGTTGCCAACAAGGAAATGTCGGATTTCTATGATGAAGTCGTACGAACGAGCGATGCTTATAAACTTGCAGCCAACTGGACCATCACCGAAGTGAGTGCCATGCTTAATAAATTAGGAATCACGTTGCAGGACTCCAAGTTGCAAGCCAAAGAGTTGGCCAGCATGATTGAAATGATTAAAACCCAAGAAATATCGGGGAAACAAGCCAAAGTGGTGTTTGAAGAATTGTTTACTGGTGCAAGTGCAGCGGCAGTAGTTGAAGCCAAAGGCATGAAACAAAACAGCGATGCAGGGGCTATTTTAGCGCTCATCAATCAAGTGTTGGATGCCAATCCACAATCGATTGAAGACTATAAAAATGGTCGAGATCGTGCGGTGGGATTCTTGGTCGGTCAAGTCATGAAAGCGTCCAAAGGACAAGCCAATCCGGCTATGACAAATAAGCTTATTGTGGAAGAGTTGAACAAAAGATAGCTATTTTTCTAAATTTACGGTAAAATAGAAGTTGATTAACGAGTATCAAAGGAGTGAATCTTATGGCTGAAAATACAACACCAAAAAAAATAAAAGCAAAAAAGAAACGTAAGCCGAATTATATATTGATCGTTGGAATCATCGTAATCTTGATTCCCGTCATCTTGCTGGCAAGCATTCTTTTAACCAGTTTGGAGAAAAAGGGAGTTCCGGTAATTGAGAATCGTTTTGAAAATCAACTCAACCCTGCCATCACGGAAGAACAATTGACGACCTTGTCGACGTCGTTGACAACAGACAACGTGGAAAACATTACCGTCAATTTGAATACGGGTACCCTACGCGTTATGATTAATGCTGCGGATGCGGCAACGATGGATCAAATCAAAGCCGTACGTGATGAAATCGTGAAGCAAGTGTATGCAATTTTACCAATGGAAACCTACTTTACCAATCAAGCCAACGTGAAAATGTATGACTTTGAATTGCAAGTATACAACTTTATTCCAGAAGAAGGCCAAACAGGTCAAATTCATTTAAGCTATGTCAAGAATGCTGCTGCGGAATCCGCTATTGCTGACACTTTGACCGCCCCAAAAGACAAAGAAGTGGCGGATAACTTAATGAATCCGGTTAAACCGGAAGAAGGAAAATAATAATAGGGGGAAACTCCTATTATTTTTTTAAGGGTACTTATGAAGAAAAATGATATCGTAAAAGGAGTATGCAGCTCCTATACCTATAACGGGCATGGTGTCGTCAAAATTGATGGCTTTCCCTTGTTTGTGAAAGACGTGCTCGTTGATGAAGAAGTCGAACTCATCGTGACGTTAGTCAAAAAAAGCTATGGTTATGGGAAGATTGCCAAAATTATACAACCAAGCGCGCAACGGGTCAGCCCTCCATGCCCCATTTATCAACAATGCGGAGGTTGCCAGTTGCAACATATGTCAGCACAAGAACAGGCGCGCTTCAAACAAGAGCAAGTCGCAAACCTTATGAGCCGGGTTGCGAAAATTGAGGTCGAAACCAAAGACGTCTTGTCGATGGAAGACCCATGGCATTATCGCAACAAGTCACAAGTGCCGGTGGGGGAGAATGGACAGTGCGGATTCTATCGTTTGAATTCCAACACCATCATCGACATGGATGCCTGCCTCATTCAAAGCGAGCGCATCAATGAAGTGTATCGTGCAATCAAAGCATGGGTGCAAACCTACCCAAATCCATCCGATTTGCGTCATATCCTGATCAAAGATGGATTTGAGACCAAGGAAGTGATGGTGGTCATCATTGCCAAAGTCGATGAGCTTGCGATGCAAGAAGCATTGTTGGAGCGTTTGCAGGCGTTTGAGGAAGTCAAAAGCGTCTATTTAAACGTCAACAAGCGCGAGGACAATGTCATCTTGGGAGAACAGGATTATTTGCTTTGGGGAAAATCCACCATCACAGACAAACTCAAGCATTTGGTTTTTGAAATATCCCCGAAATCCTTTTATCAAGTCAATCCCATTCAAACCCTTGCCCTCTATGAAGAGGCACTTCATCAGGCCGATTTGCAAGGACATGAACGCGTCTTGGACCTATATTGTGGCATTGGGACCATTACCATGTTTTTGGCTCAAAAGGCCAAGGAAGTGGTCGGCATTGAAATTGTGCCTGCTGCCATCGAAGATGCAACGCGCAATGCACGTGTGAATGGCTTAGACAATGTTTCTTTTGTCTGCAGTGATGCGGGCAGCTATGCAAGTGCCTTGGCGGACTCCAACGAGCATTTTGATGTCATCGTGGTCGACCCTCCTCGCAAAGGGTGCGATATCCCAACCATTGAAGCCATTGCGTCCATGGCACCTGAAAAAGTGGTGTATGTCAGCTGTGATCCAAGTACCTTGGCACGCGACATTGAACGCTTCAAGGCGCATGGCTATGCTTGCGAAAATGTGCAACCCGTAGACATGTTTCCACAAACCTACCATGTGGAGAGTGTGGTATTACTTACACGAGGTAACTCCTAATTTTACTAGGTTTTTTAGTGAATTGATTGTAAAAAAACAGAAAGGCTGTCATTAAGGTTGAGTTGATCGTCTGATTGTAACTAAAGATTATTTTTAT
>JBOGAI010000094.1:0-5064 GCA_051655665.1 Erysipelotrichaceae bacterium
CTCTCCCAACTGAGCTAAGCCCCCGTGGCTTTTTTGTTTTAGCACTTTGTTACCTCAGTGCCCATTTATAATATCATTTATGCTTTTACGTGTCAACACTAATTTAAAAAAATATTACAAATTTGAGATAGTTTTTTTAGAAGAGGGTTTTCCCCTTTGTTAAATAAATAAAGGCAAGTTTTCCCTGCCTTTATTTATTGCAATCATCCAACCGTTTCACCACCGACAAATAGTGTTCGACATCAAACAGCCGTCTCAATCCATCTTTATATTCTGCAAACGAGACTGGTGCCTCATAGTGCAAGTTCGCTTTTTTTGAAAACGTACCATGCACTTGGGTACATCCGGTTTCATTAACTATCTGAACAATATTCTCTTTATTGATTCCACAACCTGGAAGAATTTCAATGCGATTCGCAAACCGCTGTTGTGCCTTTTTAAGTAGGGGTGCACCATCCAGTGCCGTTGTTGCACCACCGCTTGTCAATACACGGGTTACCCCACATTCAATCAACGCTTCGATGTCATCGAAATATGAGGAGGATTGATCAATTGCACGATGGCATACAAATTCTTTACCCACTTCCTTACAAAGATTAGAAAACCGTTTCATTACCACTGAATCAATTCTACGCTCTAACGTTAATGCACCAAATGCAATTCCATCTGCGCCTTGTTCAAGAAAGTCTTTCGCTTCTTCATACATCAAATCTATCTCATCAGCTGAAAATACGAAATCATTAGCTCGCAAACGAATCATAACGATAACTTTCACATCTAAGTTTCTTATTTTGCGAAGGAGTGTTCGACTTGGCGTCAGTCCTCCAATACTTAATGCGCTATTGAGTTCAATGCGCTTTACCCCTGCTTCTACGGCTTTTAGAACATCATCATAGTGTTCCAAACATACCTCAACAATCATCTTTATGCAATCTACCTTTCCCTTTGATTCCAGGGCTTGTCATGGAATGGATGTTTAAGATTTCATCCAACTCTACTTTCGACAAAACGTTTGCTTCTTCGATGATTTCTCTTACATTACGCTTTTCTGCTAATGATTTTTTCGCAAAATAGCTGGCTTTCTCATAGCCAATATGCGGAGCTAACGCCGTTACGATCCCCACAGATTTTTCTACGTACTCACGGCAGTTGTCTGCGTTTGCTTGTATTCCCATGATTGCATTAGCGCGCAAGGTTGCACATCCATTTTTAAGAATCTCCAGGCTTTGGAACAAGTTGAAGAACATGACTGGTTCAAATACGTTCAGTTCCAATTGTCCTGCCTCTGCAGCCTTGGTAATGGTCAAATCATTTCCAAACACTTGGAAGCTTATTTGATTTACCACTTCCAAAATTACTGGATTTACTTTTCCAGGCATGATGCTCGAACCTGGTTGTCGACTTGGTAGTGTAATCTCGGCAAAGCCTGTCTTGGGCCCTGAGGCCATCAATCGCAAATCGTTACACATTTTTGACAAATTTACCGCTAGTGTTTTTAATGATGCAGATGCCCAAACCACTGTATCTAGGTTTCTTGTACTGTCTACAAGGTTAGCGCTCAGTACCAAGCGCTGATCGGTAATGGTATTGAGGGTCGGTACGATTTGTTCAATGTAGCGCTCATCTGTATTCAGCCCTGTGCCAACAGCCGTCGCGCCCATATTGACGTAACGCAGCCCATCAAAGGATTGTTTGATACGCTCCATATCTCGGCGCAAGCACTCAGCAAATGCGCCAAACTCCTGTCCCAATTTAATTGGCACGGCATCTTGCAAATGGGTTCTTCCCATTTTGATAATGTGTTCAAACTCCAAAGTCTTGTTGTCTAGTTCCTCAATGAGCAATCCCAGTTCGTAGAGTAGTTCATCCATCAAGATGAGAGCTGCCAATTTGTTCGCCGTTGGAAACACATCGTTCGTTGATTGTCCAAAGTTTACATGATCATTAGGATGAATAAAGTCATACTTCCCAATTTCCCGTCCTGCCAATTGTGCAGCACGATTGGCGATGACCTCATTGGCATTCATATTGATACTAGTCCCCGCACCACCTTGAATCACATCCGTAACAAAGTACTTATTCATGTTTCCTTTGATTACGTCATGACAGGCTTTGCGAATATAGGAATACCGTTCTTTGTCCAAATACCCACATTCATGATTGACTTGAGCACATGCTTTTTTTACGATACCCAAAGCACGAATCAAGTATGTATTGGTCCGTAATCCAGAAATTGCAAAGTTGTCGATGGCTCGTTGTGTTTGAGCTCCGTACAGTTTATCCTGTTCTATCGTAACTTCTCCTAACGAGTCCATTTCAATTCTATATTCTTTCATTCTCTTACCCTTTTGCCTTCTCCACTTTAATCTTTTTCCCTTTTATGGTTCGCTTGCCCAATTCTTCCAATACTTTTGGGCCCTTTTGGTTTAAGATATCCACATAACTTGTGTGGTCCTTGATATGAATTTTCCCGATATCCTCAAACGCGATGCCCTCGATTTCCATGATGACTCCTAGAATATCTTTGGCACGAATTTTTTTGTCCTTTCCTCCAGCGAGGTAAATTGTAAACACTTCCTGCTTTAAAAAGGCCTTTTTGAGATTTTTCCGGTGCATTTTGGTTTGTAGATGCCCAAGTTCTACCGGTACACTCAACAATTCATCCACTTCTTTTTGTTCAAAAGGGATTTCATACTCCCCCGCAACACGTTCAAGTAGATCCAGCTCTCTTCCGTTGACAAATGAGACACACAATCCTTTTTTCTCATTTCTCCCCGTTCTTCCAGCACGATGCACATACGTTTCTGCAACGTGAGGGAATTCGTAGTTGATGACCATGCTCACGGAGTCAATGTCAATACCACGGGACGCAACATCTGTCGCAACCAACACACGAATTTTTCCTTCATGGAACAATTCCAAGTGTGCCGTACGCTCTTTTTGCAACAATCCACCATGGATGCGTTCCACCAAGATGTCATACTCTTTGAGCAACTCATACACATCTTCAACGACTTCATGTGTATTTGCAAAAATCAGAACTGTTTCTACGTTTGGCTGACTTAACTGCCCCAAAAGTAACTTTTCAGCGTTCCCTCGATTGGAACGATAGAAAGTATGACTGATGTTTTGTTTTACGCTAGCTTCACTTTCCACATGAACCTCAATGGGATCAATCATAATCGTATCAGCCAACTGCGCAATGCGCTCTGGCATCGTCGCACTAAACATACAGGTTACTCGTTGGGTTGGAAGCCATTTGATAATGGATTCCACCTGATCGATAAAGCCCATTTTCAACATTTCATCGGCTTCGTCCAATATCAAATATTTGACTTGATCCACATTGATGGCCCCACGCTCTAACAAATCCAACAATCGCCCCGGTGTTGCTACAACAATGTGTGTCTTTTGCTTCAATTCTTGTATTTGTTGGCTAATCGGAGAGCGTCCATATAACGCAACCGTGTGCAAGCGCTTGTGCAAACCAATGTTTTGAAGCTCATCTTTGACCTGCATTGCCAACTCACGCGTAGGTGTTAATATCACAGCATGCGGTTCATTATCCAACCACTCTGCCTTTTCCAATAACGGAATGGCAAAACTTGCCGTTTTCCCACTGCCCGTTCTCGACTTCACAATAACATCTTGATCATTCAGGATATAATCAATCACTTCCGATTGGACCTTTGTGGGCTTCACGTACCCCATCTTTTCCAACGAGCGAAGGATTTCTTCTCCCAACTCGTAATGTTTAAATTCCTTTACCATGTAGAACCTGCTTTCTTAAGGTGCAAAATTATGCATTTCACCCTTTATACCACACTATTATATCAAACTTCGCCTTCCATTTGTTTGAAAACACGTATTTTCTACTTTTCCCACACAATTGGTATAGAAGCAAAAAAAAGAGTGTTTCTCATTTGAAAACACCCTTTTTGCTCTGCTCTATTATTATTCTTTTCGATTACTTACACTTCCATCCAACTTGGATCGCTAGGGTTGGATTGAAATTTGCGCAACTTTTGAACATCACTTGCTTCAATCACTCCAAGTTCAATGGCTTTGTCGGACAAGGCATCAAAGTTGCTCAGGCTCGCGTTACGAACGTTTGCCGCTGCCAAACGCTCTATTCCTTTGGTTAATCCATACGTGAAGATGGACGCAATTCCAAGTACGTTTGCCCCCGCTTCTTTCAAAACTTCCGCTACTTGAATGACACTTCCCCCAGTTGAAATCAAATCTTCAACGATAACGACTTTCTGGTTCGGACGCAATTTGCCTTCGATTTGATTCGTTCTTCCATGATCCTTCGCACTGCCACGCACATATCCCATAGGCAACTTTAGTATATCCGCAACAATTGCTGCATGTGCAATCCCGGCCGTACTTGTCCCCATAATGACTTCTACTTCTGGATATTCCGCCAAAATCATGTCCGCCATCGCACGTTCTACAATGCTTCTTGCTTGATGATCGGACAAAATCAAACGGTTGTCACAGTAAATGGGAGACTTGATTCCACTTGCCCACGTGAAGGGATCATTGGGCTTCAAGAACACCGCCTCAACGTTTAATAATTGTTCTGCGACTTGCATCGCAACGTGTTGTTTTGCTTCCATTGTATTATTCCCCCATGAAATCCGCACATACGCGGCGATATGCTGCAACCGGGTCTTGCGCTCCGGTAATCGGACGTCCCACTACGATGAAGCTGGATCCGTTTTCTTTGGCTTGTTTGGGTGTCGTGACCCGTTTTTGATCCCCTTGTTCTCCATCCGCATAGCGAATTCCAGGCGTCACGGTTAGAAATGTATTTCCACAACTTTCTTGGATGCGCGCGACCTCTAACGGAGAGCACACCACGCCATCCAACGTGGCTTCCTTGGCCATCAATGCATAGTGATTTACTACTTCATCCAAAGGACGCTCAATCCACAAGTCATGTTCCATTTGCTGTTGGCTCGTAGACGTCAACTGGGTCACCGCAATC
Organism: Erysipelotrichaceae bacterium; assembly: GCA_051655665.1. Lineage (GTDB taxonomy): Bacteria > Bacillota_I > Bacilli_A > Erysipelotrichales > Erysipelotrichaceae > JBOFMT01. Next base: position 4,994 of record JBOGAI010000094.1, read on the forward strand.
AATTTTGCCACTTGATGGACTGCCCCTTCTTCCAAACCACGTTTTGCCGCTTTCATCATTTCCACGGTACC
>JBOGAI010000095.1:0-6286 GCA_051655665.1 Erysipelotrichaceae bacterium
TGGCCCCAAAGGAGCAATCCAGTTGGTGTCAAATGCTTCTTGCACGTATTTTTGTTCAAAACCTTGCTCACTCATATGCGGTGATGCAAGATAAATTTTTTCCTTTTGAATACTCATAGTCCCTCCCATAATCATATGAATTTTCATTTGCTTGTGCTTGTTTAAGAAAAGGGATTTGCATCCCTTTTCTTAAACAAGCTTCCCGAAATTCAACTCTAGTCTTTATAACTGTAATAGTAGCCATATGCCCCAGTAGAATGTTTTTCCACTTTGGTCATCACGGCTCCTAGAATATTGACCCCATTGCGTTTTAATTGCGTTACCGCTTGTTTCGCATGGTTGCGATCGGTTTCTTTGCTGGAAACTAAGAATAGTGTTCCATCACACAAGTGTGATACGTATACCGTATCCGCTACGGCAAGTGCGGGTGGTGTATCGACGATGATCACATCAAACTCTTCACGCAGTTTGCTCATCAACAGTTTAAAACGCTCACTGGCTAGTACTTCTGCTGGATTGTATACTTTGCTACCGGATGTTAAAACGTATACGAGCTCTCCGGTTAAAGGTGATTTGGCTTGTTGAATGTACATGGAATCCAAAAGAGGCCCACTAACATTTCGCAAGTCTTTGATTAGGTTCGATAATCCTAGTTTATTGGTCAGTTTAAAATTCTTATGGGCTGTGGGTTTGCGTAAATCACAGTCCATCAACAAGGTCTTGCCATATTTGCTTGCATAGACGCCAGCCAAATTCATGGATACCGTGGACTTGGCTTCTTGTGGAGAAGAACTGGTCACGTTGATCACTTTCAAATCCTTGTCTACTGCCGCAAATTCAATGTTCGTACGCAATTGACGATAGATTTCTGCATAGTCATATTTCGCACGTGCTCTATTTTTTCGTTTGGGTTGGATAAGTGCCATTTGCTTATTCCTTTCTATTTGTATAATAGCTTCTTAAAAAAAGACTGTTTTTTCGGCAAAACGAATTCCAATCGTTCGTTAAGAAGCATTCTTTTTGGATTTTCCACATGCAAGGCATGTGCAACCTCTTCTCCAAATTCCTTGGCAATAAGCTCAAAGGAATCGGATAGTTTACACATCCGACGTTGAATGGAATGCGTATCGCTCGCCACCATATGAACCATTCCTCTACGAATGAGTTCCATTGCCTGTGCTTGGATGGCTTTGCCATGAATCCCGACAATTGAAGAGCGGTTTACTTGAAAGGCACAGCCCATCTCTTTCCAGGATTGCAGGTAATCGTAATCCACTTTTTTACCAAAATAACGTTCCACATGGGCAATGAGCGGGATATAATCCCGACAAATGAGCTCATGCAGCATATCGACGCTTTCTTCCACACTAGGAAGAGGACAGCTGTGATCAAATTCCACCAAGACATACTGGGTATGTCCCATCGTGATGACGTCTTTGTTTTGTAAGGCTTGTACATACCCCTCACGCAACATGAGTTCACAGCCTTCGTAAATGGTAATTTGATAGTGTTGGGCCAAACGACGCAGCTTTTGAATCTTCTCAAGCAATACGACGTCATCGCTCTCATTGGGATAGAAATGCGGTGTCGCTACGATGGCTTTGATGCCATCGCGTTGGGCTTGGCGAAGGGAAGCCATGGCTTCTTCTTCGGTTTTGATCCCATCGTCTACACCCCATGTAATATGATTGTGTGTATCAATCAACATGGATTACTCACCCGTAAAATACGGAATTTCTCCAAGAACCGGAACCCCCAAAATGGATTCCACTTCACTACGGGTTCTCATACGTTTGTCCATCATAAACATCACCAAGATATACCCCACACTCAAGATTCCGCCTAGCATCCCCCCAATGATTGTATTCATTACTATGCTAGGACTCACCGGTGTTTCATTCACCTTGGGTTCATCCAAAATCACAATGTTATCCACTTCATTGATTTCCGTTACGGTTTGCAAGAAGTTTTCAATGACAAACGCTACGGTAATCTGTGAAAGTTTTGCGTCTTCACTTGTCGCCTTGATTTTAATGATGTTGGAATTGGTGTCTGCGCTAATGCTTAAGCTATCACGCAATGCACTGGTTCCCGTATACGACAATTCCTGCGCCACCGGAGACAATACCTTATCCGATTTCATGATGAGCATGTAATCGGACACCAGTTTTTGGTTGGTCATGAGTCCATTGTTGTCGACCACCCCTTCAACGACTTTTGGTTTTAAATACACCGACGCATACGAATCGTATTTTGGATTCACCATCACAATGGTGAAGACCAACGCTCCAATCGCTATGGCCATGACGGACACGATTATGAGTGCGATGTTTTTGCGTATTAAGTTAAAAATCTCCCCCAAATCAATTTCATCAAATTCATTTTGTTCTTCCATAGTACCCTCCATGCTTGTATTGTTCATGTATGTTACCCCATCCTTTTTCAATCCCTATACTTCAATGAGCTGCATCAAGTGTTCTTTCACTTCCACATTGCTCATCGGTTCTTTGATAATGGCATCCAGACGTTGCAATCGTCTTTCCACCTCTTGTTTTTCTAAGCCAATTGGATTGGCTACATAAATCAAGGCATTTTCTGTTTTTCGGTGTTGTTCTTTGTCTAAGATGAGTTCTTCAAACATCTTTTCCCCTGGACGCAACCCCGTAAATTCGATTTTGATGTCTTTTCCTTCTTGAAGTCCTGCTAGATTGATTAGGTTTTTGGCCAAATCCACGATTTTGACGGGTTTGCCCATATCCAAAACAAAGATTTCCCCTTGGTCTGCATACCCCCCGGCTTGCAGTACCAAACTGACCGCTTCGGGAATCAGCATAAAGTAGCGAATGATTTCCGGATGCGTAATGGTAAGCGGCCCCCCGCTTGCCAACTGTTTTTTAAACAAGGGAATGACCGACCCATTGGATCCCAGTACGTTTCCAAAACGTACCGCCCCCACTTTGGTTTCCCCGCCAGCAAAGCTTTGCACGACCAGTTCACACATCCGTTTGGTCGCCCCCATCACATTGGTTGGGTTGACCGCTTTGTCCGTGGAAACCAAGGTAAAGCGCTCCGCTTTGTAGCGACACGCCATATTGACCACATTGTACGTTCCAAAGACATTGTTTTTAATGGCTTCTTTGGGCATATCTTCCATCAGCGGCACATGTTTGTGGGCCGCTGCATGATACACCAACTCGGGTTGGTGTATGCGGAATAGTTTTTCAATCGTATGCTTTTCTCGAACGTTCGCGATCAAGTAGTGCTGTGGCACTTCAAAGTGTTTGAGCTCTTGTTGCAACTCATACAAGTTGTTTTCGTAAATGTCCAACATCACCAAGGCTTTGGGTTTGTATGCAATGATTTGACGGCACAACTCCGAACCAATACTTCCTCCGGCACCCGTAACCAGTACGGTTTTGTTGGCGATGTAGTGGCCGATTTCCCCTTGATCGAGCTTGATTTCATCACGCCCAAGCAAGTCTTCGATTTTAATGTCTTCAAGTTTGGCTTGGTGACGATCTTCGCTAAAGCTCATCTTTTTGACCAAAATGTGTGCCTCTACAAAGCGTTGCACCATATTCGCCATGTCTTCACGCCCCATGCTTGGAATGGCGATGTAGGCTTTGGTGAAGTGGTGTTGTTTCGCCAACTCTTCCACATCGTAGGTAGAACCCAAGACCGGTTTGTTGTGAATCAACCAATTCTTTTTGTGGGGATTGTCATCCAGAAACCCCACCACTTTTACGTTGTAGTGTGGATTGCGAATCATCTCACGATACAAGATGTCGCCCCCACTGCCTGCCCCCACTATGACGACGCGCTCGTCAAGTGGTTGACCCAAGACACGCTTGTTGTATTCACGGGTAAACAAGCGATACGCAATACGTACGGTAGAAAGACCCAAGAAAATAACCATGGCGGATACCAAGAACAAGCTTTCATGCACCTTGGCACCGTTGGTGGTATAGAAGACAAACATCGCCAATAGGTGAGCCCCAAATACTCCCACAGCCAAACGAATGATGTCTGACAAGGACGTATAACGCCAAATCGCAGGATACAAACCAAGTAGTTTTACCGCAAGCAAGATGGCCGCCAACAAAGCCGGAAACAATTCCATGGCATGCATCAGCGTCGAATCTAAATATTGTGCAGGCACATACCCAATTCCTTTCAGTACGACCGCTAGCGAATAGCCCATCACGATGACCACAAGGTCGATTACAATCATGATGAGAATTCGATATCTTCGAATGAACGATAAAAGCATCAAAAATACCCCCCCTGTACATTATGGGAACAACACGTAATTCGCGTGTTTTCCCAGCCCTTTCCCATTTTATCCAGTAACAAATTGCTTGACAATAGCAAAACTTGAAGTGGTTTTTACCTCCGCCACTTTTTAACATTCTTCCATCATATTCTAAAAATATTTTAAAATTCACATATTAATCCACATTCAAGAAAAGGTCATTTTTTGATGAATGCGTATTTTTTAGGGTCAAGCCAAAAAAAAAAGCCATTTGGCTTTTTTTGTTTATTCAACCCAATCGTCTTGATCCTCTTCAAAGGCAAAGACGTTTTCTTTGGCTTGTTGCCATGCATCCAAGGTTTGGCTGCTAATGCCTTGTCCTTCCCAAAACAACAACTCGTCATATGCATCTGCTCCAAGCAACGCTTCCAGTTCTTTGTGGGTATGGCCACGATAGCGTTGGATCATGATGCTTTGTTGGTATTGTTCGATCAAGGGATGCAATTCCTTCGATAACGTATGGGGTTCTATTCCCCATACCTGCAAGCGATGCTGCAAGGCGTGGGAAGTGGGGAGCGTGAAGGTGGTTTGGTAAATATCACTCAACACCTCTTCTACTTTGTTTCCAATCCCTTCTTGTTGGGAGAGTGCCATTTTCAGTGGCATGCTCGCTTGTCCGTGTTCCATATAGTGGGGTTCAGCGTACAGCAAAATCGTATCCAAATCAATTTCTTTATACGGCAAATCCTCATAGAAACGACAATACGTTTCCGGATCTTCGATTTTCAAATCATACACATAATCCGGGGTATAACCGATCTTTTTCGCATTGCCCAAGCGCTGTGCGATTTGGCGAATGCCCGAATTCGTGATTTGTCCTGGAAAATACTCCAACATGCGCTCTGTAATCACATCCATCCAGACAAAACCATACAGTTGCACCATCCCACGGATGGCCAACGTCATCTGATGCAACAATACGCCTTGGGGAAAATCAGCATTGAGTTCTGCTTTCCCCCAGCATTCTTGCAAGTCATCTGGCAATATGGCATAGCATCCCTGTTTGCGCTCTTCCAACTGAACGATTCCCAGTTCCAACAACTCACTTGCAAAGACATCCGACAATTCACGAAATGCCACTTCCCCATTCCGAATGAGTTGTACAAACCCACGCAATTCATCCATGTTGAGTACCGTCAAGATGTTGCACTTCCCATGCACTTCTTTGAGTATCGTCGTAATCGTGGCAATCGCTTCTTCTTTGCTTGTTTCTTCCGCAATTGCAAAGCGACGTTTCAATGCTCTCAACTCTTCTTCTGTTTTTAAAGTCAAAATATCACGGTGCAACAATACCGTTTCCTTTTCTTCTTGTCTTCGCTCCCAGCGCCTTAACCATTCTTCCCATTCCGTTCGATCCATATGTCCTCCCCTTACGGTCGCACATCCCCATGTTTTGCTTCATGTGGCATGTGTCTTAATTTTGTGTTATTCCCATAGTATCACAATTTCCAAATATTATACATCCCTGTGTACAAAATTTGGCCGTATTTACACTTATTTTGGTTCCTTGAAGGCCCTTTTTGATTCCTTTATTCCATCAAGCAAGGCTGTGTTGCCCCTTGCAGACGCACTGTATCAGCCCGTGAACACAGGATTGACAAACCCTTGCCCCCGATTTGTCCCCACAACAACGATCCCTGTCTCAAACCGTGCACTTTAAAAGCCGACTCGTCTCATGTAATACGCTGCCCTGTTGTAATGGGGGGATGGACGCCCCCCTTACAAGCATAAAATGTGAAAAGCGACACCGCTTTGCGTATTCCCTGTCGGCTCTTTTTTGACTTGTGTTCCAACAAATCAACGCATACTTTCCCCCACATGAAGTAGCGAGTAAAGGAAAAGCCTGTCGTGTTTCACAGTCCATAATCGCATACAAAAAAAAGTGAGCGCGTGCTCACTTTTTAGCCTTTAAACAAGTAACCCAAATACACCTTACACAACATCATCCAACCCCCTTCAAGGTTGAAGAATGTT
>JBOGAI010000096.1:0-14257 GCA_051655665.1 Erysipelotrichaceae bacterium
TTATCCAAACGCGTTTGATCGATGGGGTATATCCTGAAACCAAGCGATTGATTCCGGAAACGTTCGAATTTGAATTGTTGGTCGATTCTCGTGAAATCTTAGGTGCGATTGACCGTGCCAGCTTTATCAAAAACGATGGGGTTTCTGTCATCAAATTGTCGTTGAGCGAGCGCCAAGCGGTTTTGTCAACGCGTTCCCTTGAAGTGGGTTCTTCTACCGAAGAATTGCAAACCGCGAAATTCAACGGAATGGCTTTGGACATTTCGTTCAATGGTCGTTATGTTTTTGATGCAATCAAAGCGTTGGGTGGATCCATGGTGAAATTCAGCTTTGGAGGAGAGATGAAACCCTTCATCATAACCTCAATGGAAGATGAAAGTACGCTTCAATTGGTACTTCCAGTAAGAACATACGCTTAAAGGCCCATAAAGGGCCTTTTTTTTGACTTTTGGGTGTGTGGGCATCTTAGGGTATCCGGGAATAGAAACGCTTGAAATTGATGTTTTATTTGCGTTTTTGTGGTATAATAAAAAGGTATAGAGACAGAGGTAACCATATGGAAATACAAATTCATACTCCCTATATTACATTGGGGCAACTTCTTAAAATGGCAGATTTTATTCAATCTGGTGGTGAAGCCAAGTTTGCAGTAAAAGAATTGGCGATTGCGGTCAATGGAGAGCAAGAAAATCGACGTGGCCGTAAACTGTACCCGAATGATGTGATCGTCATTGAAGGGAAAAAAATTACCATCAAATGATTGTTGAAGAGCTCAAACTACAGCACTTTCGCAATTATGCTTCCCTGTCCATCACGTTTGGGAGTGGCATCAATTTTTTATATGGGTTAAACGCCCAAGGCAAAACCAATATTTTGGAAAGTTTGTATTATCTTTCGACAACCAAGTCCCATTTGACAAGCAGTGATCAGCAACTCATTGAACATGGCCAAGAGTACTTTGCCATTGAGGGACGTTTACGCCGTCAAAAACAAGCGATTCCCTTACGGATTGTACGCAATAAAAATGGGAAACACTTGTTGCGATCCGGCATTGTTGTCAAATCCAATGCGGCGTTTATCGGGGAACTCAATGCCGTTTTGTTTTGTCCGGAAGATTTGTATTTATTTCAAGGGCCTCCGCGCAATCGTAGACGCTTTGTTGATTTGGAAATCAGCAAATTATCAAAAAGCTACACGCGTACGTTAAGCACCTACGAAAACCTTCTCAAAGAACGCAATGCGATATTAAAAAGTCCACAGCCAGATGTTCGTTATTTGGATGTCCTTGATGCGCAGCTTGCACCTTTAATGAAGGTTGTTTTCATGCAAAGAACACAGTTTCTCAAACAGCTTTTTAGCATGGCTTCGCTCTTTTATCAGGAAGTTTCCAATGATCAGACAATGATAGAGTGGCGTTATCTCAGTGTTTTTTCGCAACTGGACGCCGAACCCAAAGAGGAAGCGTTCTTGGCGTTGCTTAAAAAAAGCCGTGAGAGAGACTTGCAACAAAAGGTGACAACCCAAGGCGTTCACAAGGATGACATCCGTTTTTATTTGAATGGAAAAGATTTGGAACATTTTGGTTCTCAAGGACAAAAGCGGACTGTGCTTTTGGCGTTGAAATTTGGTTTGGTCCGCTTGATTCATGCGATGCTTGGGGAATATCCCATTCTATTGCTGGATGATGTGTTTTCCGAACTGGATGAACGTCGCCGAGAAGCCTTATTGCACCACCTACAAGGGGATGTGCAAATATTTATCACTACAACGGATCGCATCCGTTTGCATCATACGAATTCCATTACGTATTTCAAAGTAGAGCAAGGCTCTATTACGCAAGTTTAGGAGGAAAGCAGATGGCAGAACAAAAAGTAGAACATTCTTACACGGCAGAGGACATTCAGGTTCTTGAGGGTTTAGAGGCGGTTAGAAAAAGACCAGGGATGTATATCGGTTCCACTAGTGAACGTGGTTTGCATCATTTGGTTTGGGAAATCGTCGACAACTCCATTGACGAAGCATTGGCAGGACATGCCAATCGCGTCGACATCGTGGTTACCAAAGACAACGCAATCATCGTAGAAGACAACGGACGTGGAATGCCAGTTGGCATCCATGAAAAAACAGGGGTTTCCACTGTCGAAACCATTTTTACCGTCCTGCATGCAGGAGGGAAATTTGGAGGCGGAGCCTATAAAGTGTCGGGAGGATTGCATGGTGTTGGGGCTTCGGTCGTTAATGCTTTGTCCGAAGTTTTGGAAGTATCCGTTTTCCAAAACGGCAATGAATATGCCATCCGTTTTGAAGAGGGAGGCAAACCTGTAGAACCATTGCATGTTGTGGGGCCGACGGATAAACGCGGCACACGCGTCATGTTTAAGGCCGATCCCCTTATTTTTACGGAAACAACCGTTTATAATATTGAAACACTTAATACACGCATCCGCCAATTGGCCTTCCTGAACAAAGGCATTCAATTGACTCTAAAAGACGAACGAGTGGAACCAGCAAAACAGTACGAATACAAGTACGATGGTGGGATTCGTGAATATGTTTCCTACATCAACAAAAACAAGACAGGTATTCATGAAGACGTCATCTACGTTGAAGGGGAGGAAGACGGCATTGTCGCAGAGGTGGCGTTGCAATACAACGATGGATATCTTCCAAATGTCTACTCTTTCTGCAACAACATCAATACCCATGAAGGCGGTACCCACGAAGATGGGTTCCGACTAGCGTTAACTCGTGTCATCAACAGCTATGCCAAGGAAGCCAATTTGATTAAGAAAGATGAAACGTTGGCGGGCGATGATGTACGTGAAGGGTTGACTTGTATCATCTCGGTGAAACACCCCGATCCACAATACGAAGGACAAACCAAAACCAAATTGGGAAACTCAGAAGTACGCAAAATTGTCAGTGGCATTGTTGGAGAGCAGTTGGAACGTTTCTTCTTAGAACATCCAACGGTAGCCAAATTGGTTGTCGAAAAGTCGATTGTGGCGAGCAAAGCGCGCATCGCTGCGAAAAAAGCGCGGGAATTGACTCGTAGAAAAGGAGCTTTGGAAATTTCATCGTTGCCAGGGAAGCTGGCAGACTGCTCTTCCAAAGATGCTTCGGAATGCGAAATCTACATTGTCGAAGGAGACTCCGCGGGAGGGTCGGCGAAACAGGGAAGAGATAGCAAATATCAAGCGATCTTACCATTGCGCGGTAAAATCCTGAACGTCGAGAAAGCGCGTATTCACCGCATTTTTGAAAACAACGAAATTCGCTCCATGATAACGGCCTTTGGTTGTGGGATTGGGGATGAAATGGATGTTAGCAAGCTGCGTTATCATAAAATCATGATTATGACCGATGCCGACGTCGATGGCGCACACATTCGGACCTTGTTGTTGACCTTCTTTTATCGCTATTTGCGCGATATTATTGAGGGAGGGTATGTTTATATTGCCCAACCACCTTTGTATAAAGTAAGCCGTGGAAACAAGGTTGCTTATGCGTATAGCGATGAAGAAATGGATGCTGTCAAAGCTGAAATGGGCGATCGCGTTAATGTTCAGCGTTACAAAGGGCTCGGAGAGATGAATGCAGACCAACTTTGGGAAACTACTATGGATCCTGAAAACCGCACTTTGGTTCAAGTAACCATCGAAGATGGGATGGAAGCAGATGCGATTTTCGAGATGCTCATGGGAGATGAAGTCGAACCACGCCGTAACTTTATTCAAGAAAACGCAAGTTACGTTAAGAATTTGGATATTTAGGAGGCTGTAATGGAAGATAACAAAAAGTTAATCAATGTCAACATTGCACATGAGATGAAAAATTCCTTTTTGGATTATGCCATGTCGGTCATCGTCTCACGTGCCTTGCCAGACGCACGCGATGGATTAAAACCCGTTCACCGTCGTATTTTGCACTCCATGAATGAATTGGGGATGCATGCCGACAAACCGTATAAGAAATCAGCCCGTATCGTCGGGGATGTAATCGGTAAGTATCACCCTCATGGTGATACTGCGGTTTACGACGCGATGGTACGTATGGCCCAAGACTTCTCATATCGCTATGAGTTGGTACAGGGGCATGGTAACTTTGGCTCCATCGATGGAGACGGAGCCGCAGCAATGCGTTATACCGAAGCCAGAATGTCCAAAATTGCGATGGAAATGATGAAAGACATCAACAAAGATACCGTTGATTTCGCCGACAACTACGATGGGGAAGAAAAAGAACCAACCGTGTTGCCAAGCCGTTTTCCTAACCTACTTGTCAATGGATCAATGGGGATTGCCGTCGGTATGGCGACCAACATTCCACCACATAATTTACGCGAGGTCATCGATGCCACCTTGGCAATCATGGAAGACCCCTCCATCAGTGTTCTAGAGTTGATGGAACAATACATCAAAGGTCCAGATTTCCCAACAGGAGGAATCATTCTTGGGCGTTCCGGAATCAAATCTGCCTATGAAACGGGAAGAGGTTCTGTCATCACCCGCGCTGTCAGCGACGTGGAAGAGTTGAGCAACGGAAAAAAACGGATTGTGGTCACAGAAATTCCATACCAAGTAAACAAAGCAAATTTGATTGAGAAAATCGCACAGTTGGTACGTGATAAAGTCATCGAAGGCATTACCGATTTACGCGATGAATCCAATCGCGATGGCATTCGCATCGTCATTGAGTTGCGTCGGGATGTGCAAGCGGAAGTCATCATGAACCAATTGTACCGAATGACCTCATTACAGACGTCATTTGGGGTCAATATGCTGGCCCTCATCAATGGAACACCACGTCAGTTGGGCTTAAAAGAAGCGCTGCAAAGCTACATCTCACACCAAATTGATGTGACGGAGCGCAGAACTCGTTTTGATTTGAAAAAGGCACAAGATCGCGCCCACATTTTAGAGGGATTGCGGATTGCGTTGGATCACATCGATGCGATTATTGCCCTTATTCGAGCATCAAGCGATGATAAGGTGGCCTTAGTTGGTCTGATTGAACGTTTTGGGTTGAGTGAAATTCAAGCACAAGCGATCTTGGATATGCGTTTTAGACGTTTGACAGGATTGGAACGTGAAAAAATAGAAGCAGAATATCAAAATTTGATGTTGGTGATTGCGGACTTGCAAGATATTCTTGCAAACCACAACCGCGTACTCGATGTGATTCGCACTGAATTGCGTGATGTGGCAGAACGGTATGGCGACCCTCGTCGCACTCAAATTTCAGACTCTGATTTCGACATGCAAGACGAAGACTTGATTCCACAAGAGGATGTCGTTATTTCAATGACCGTCAATGGATATGTGAAACGCATTCCGGTTGATACTTACCGTACACAAAACCGTGGTGGAAAAGGCATCAAGGGCATGAGTGTGAATGAGGATGATATCGTGGACTTGTTGTTGACGATGTCGACGCACGACTACCTGTTGCTGTTCTCAAGTTTTGGAAAAGTGTATCGCATCAAAGGATATCAAGTACCAGCCTCTTCTCGTCAATCTAAGGGAATACCGGTGGTCAACTTGTTGAACTTGGACAAAGATGAAAAAATCAATGCCTTGATTTCAGTCAAACCGGAAAGCGAGAACAAAAATCTGTTCTTCGTAACGAGAAATGGTTTGGCGAAACGTGTTGCGATTTCTGAATTTGAATCGATCCGCCAAAATGGGAAAATTGCGATTGGGTTGCGCGAAGGCGATGAGCTGGTTGCCGTTCGTGAAACCAATGGTAACGATGAAATCATGATCGCAGGAAGCAATGGAAAAGCCGTACGCTTCAATGAGAATGACATTCGTATCATGGGAAGAACAGCCAGCGGAGTGAGAGCCATTCAAGTAGATGGCGGACATGTTGTTGGTTTGGCTACGTCTAGCGAAGGCGAATACATCTTGTCAGTCAGTGAAAAAGGGTACGGCAAGCGTACACCATTTGAAGAGTATCGTTTGACCAATCGTGGCGGTAAAGGGGTAAAAACGCTCAATGTTACTGAAAAAACGGGTAGCTTGATTGCGGTACGTGCCGTTTCAGGCGATGAAGATGCAATGATCATTTCCGATGATGGTATCATTATCCGCATCTCTTTGGCAGAAGTAGGGACGTATTCTCGTGCTACACAAGGGGTTCGCTTGATTAATTTAAATGAAAATGCACTGGTTGCGAAAATCGCGATGATTGAAGCATCTTTCGATGAAGAAACAGGTGAAGAAGTTCTCGCGGAAAAGATTGACAACGCGACAATTAATGAGATAGAATAAACTCAAACGAAGATAGGGATAAGTAGTGGATTGTGAGCGCATAGAGAGGTGACGGTTGGTGTAAGTCATCGGCAAGCGATTAACGAAATCAACCCAGGAGTGAGTTTGTGAACACAAGTAGCAAACTTCGATGGTCACGTTATAACCATGAGATATTTTATCAATGATAGAATAAAAAGGGTGGCAACACGAGGAATCGTCCCTTCAATGCCACCCTTTTTTTATCACAAGGAGGATCCTATGCTAGATATGAATTTGATTCGTCAAAATCCAGACGTAATCCGTGAAAACCTAAAGAAAAAATTTCAAGAGCACAAGTTGCCATTGGTTGACCAAGCGGTCAATTTGGATTTGGAGAACCGTGCAACCAAAAAAGAGGCTGAAGAATTGCGTGCACGTCGCAATGCGTTGAGCAAAGAAATCGGGGGACTGATGAAAAGCGGCCAAAAAGTTGAAGCGGAACAATTAAAGCAACAAGTTGCGGATTTCGCTACCACTTTGGTTGAATTGGAACAAAAAGAAGTGGAAATTGCCCAACAACTGCAAGAGGTTATGATGCAGTTGCCAAACATCATTGATCCAACCGTTCCGATTGGGAAAGATGACAGTGAAAACGTGGAAGTAGCGCGTTTTGGAGAACCACTGGTTCCTGAATTTGATGTACCATACCACACCGACATTATGGAAACATTTGAAGGCATTGACTTGGAAGGGGCTCGCAAAGTTGCGGGAAGTGGTTTCTATTACTTGCAAGGCGACATTGCACGTTTGCACTCTGCCGTTATTTCGTATGCACGTGATTTCATGATTGATCGTGGCTTTGATTATGTCATTCCTCCATACATGATTCGCTCTAATGTTGTTACTGGCGTGATGAGCTTTGCGGAAATGGAAAGCATGATGTATAAAATCGAAGGGGAAGACCTGTATTTGATTGGAACATCTGAACACTCTATGATCGGAAAATTCATCGATACAATTTTGGATGAGCCAAAATTGCCATACACCTTGACTAGCTATAGCCCATGCTTCCGTAAAGAAAAAGGAGCACACGGGATCGAGGAACGCGGCGTTTATCGTATTCACCAATTTGAAAAGCAAGAGATGATCGTGGTATGTAAACCGGAAGAGAGCCAAATGTGGTTTGAAAAATTGTATATGAATACCGTTGAGTTCTTCCGTTCCTTGGACATTCCGGTGCGTGCAATCGAATGCTGTTCTGGTGACTTGGCGGATTTGAAGTCCAAAAGCATTGACGTAGAGGCTTGGAGCCCACGCCAACAAAAATATTTTGAGGTAGGAAGCTGTTCCAATTTGACCGATGCACAAGCAAGACGTTTGGCCATTCGTGTACAAGGAGATGACAAGTCAAAATATTTTGCTCACACTTTGAACAATACAGTAGTAGCACCTCCGCGTATGTTGATCGCTTTCTTGGAAAACAACATGCAGGCAGATGGAACCATCAAAGTTCCGACAGCATTGCAACCATATATGGGTGGGAAAACCGCATTGAACCCGAAAAAATAAAACAATTGCAATGTTTCACGTGAAACATTGCTTTTTTTGTGGTTTGGTGTAGAAAAGGACACCAAGGGTTGAAAAAACAGGTGAACTATAGTATAATGATTTTGCTATCACAACATCATCTAACGAATCAGGTCAGGTCCGGAAGGAAGCAGCCTTAAGGAAGCTCTGATGTGTGTGGTAGTTTTTATTTACCCTGGAGGGAGCGGATCATATGCATGAACATTATATGAAAAAAGCAATACGTCAGGCAAAACTGGCTGCCCAAAAGGACGAAGTGCCCATTGGTTGTGTCATTGTTGATGAAGATGGTCAAGTCATTGCACGGGCCTACAATTGGAGACAACACAATCAACTGGCAACAGCTCACGCGGAAATTCGCGCCATTGAAAAAGCATGTCGCAAAGTGGGGAGCTGGCGACTTGAAAACTGTACACTGTACGTGACAATCGAGCCATGCCCCATGTGTGCGGGTGCAATCGTATTATCCCGCATCAAACAAGTTGTCTACGGAGCGAAAGATCCCAAAGGAGGGAGCGTGGATAGCTGCATGAAAATGTTTGAGACACCTGGTTTTAATCATTATCCAAGCTGGATTGGTGGCGTTTTAGAAGAGGAGTGCGGACAGTTGATGAAGGATTTTTTTCAGCAAAAACGCCTCGATAAATCAAAAACAAAGGTTTTGTAACCTTTGTTTTTTTGTTATAATAAGGATAGAGAAAGAGGGTGAAGCATTGGCCTATAAAGCACTTTACCGCACCTACCGTCCGACTACCTTCGAACAAGTAGCAGGGCAACAGGTGATCGTAAAAACACTTAAGAATGCAATTCAACAAAATAAGATTGCACATGCCTATTTGTTCTGCGGACCACGCGGAACAGGGAAAACGTCGATTGCGAAAATCTTTGCGAAAGCCATCAACTGTACGGGCAGTATTGCCCCATGTGGATCGTGTGCGAATTGCAAAGCGCTAGAACAAAACAATCATCCTGATGTAATCGAAATTGACGCTGCGAGCAATAATGGTGTCGATGAAGTCCGCGAATTGATTGAAAAGGTGAAGTATGCCCCGATTGAAGCGAAGTATAAAGTATATATTATCGATGAGGTACACATGATGACAACAGGTGCCTTCAACGCGTTACTCAAAACCATTGAGGAGCCACCTGCTCACGTTATTTTCATTTTAGCGACAACCGAACCACACAAAGTGTTGCCAACAATTTTATCTCGGTGCCAGCGCTTTGATTTTGGAAAAGTAGAAGATTTTGAAATTGTCCGAAAGTTGGCTGAAATTTTGGGGAAAGAAGACAAGCAATATGAAGAAGGAACGCTCGAACTCATCGCAACCTTAGCCGATGGAGGAATGCGCGATGCTTTGAGCATCTTGGATCAATGCTTGGCATATGTAGAGCACACCCTGACATTAGAGGCCATCTACGATGTATATGGAATTGTAAACTTAGACCAAAAGGTACAACTGTTGCATGATTCTTTTAGTGGCTCAGGGATTGAAGTCATGGAAAGCATTGCGGCCTTTGCCAACAGCGGTATAGACATTAAACGCTTGACGGCTGATTTTGTCAGCATTTTAAAGGATACCATCGTCTATGATTTGACCAAGGCAAGCCATTTAATGCAAATGCTACGACCCGAACATGTAGATCGTCTCATCAAAGTCAGCAGCAATGCGAAACGCATCGAAGTCGTCGAACTACTGATGGATACCATGCAAAAGTATCAATATAGCAGCAATGTCCTAAGTTACTTTGAAATTGCAATGCTTAAAATATTGGAGTTAGGGAAAGTTAAGACAACACCCGATCGCAATGTAGCGGAAATAAGGGAAAATGTTTCACGTGAAACATCTTCACACAATGAAGCGGACACGGCGGTCATTGAATCCGCTGCCACACCATCCCAACCCAAACCCCCTGCTGTGATTCCCGTTGTCCATGATGCGTATGAAGATCACTTTATTCTGCAATTGTTGGTATCAGGAAATCGCGCAATCCGCGAGGAGTATATGCAGGCACATTCACACATCAAACGCGTAGAGAATGAAATGAAGTGGGCGCGTTATGCGAAGTTGCTGTTGATGATGGATATTCTAGCGAGCAACGAACAATTCATTTTGTTTAAAGCAAAAAATAGCATTTTGGCTAAACAGGCCAATGAAATTGCCGGACAGCAGTCAAGTCAAGAGTTGATTGTTGAAATATTTGGATCAGCGCTTCATGTCTTTGCGGTAAGTGAAGACCAAGCAAATCGGGTCGTTACCTCGTTTATTCAACGGCGCAACGATGGCTCATTACCGGAACCCATGATCCTCGAGCCACTCACACTCAATGCAAAAGATATCGTAGAAAAAACTGAAAAAGAACGCGTAATCGAATTGTTTGGGGAAGAACAAGTAATCATTCAATAACATAGAGGAGAGAAACACTTATGAACATGCAAAACTTATTGAAACAAGCACAAAAAATGCAAGCGAACATCACAAAAGCTGAACAAGCATTGGCGGAACGCGAATATGAAACCAAAGTCGGTGGGGGAGCACTACGTGTCAAAATCAATGGTGCTTATGATGTAAAAGAAGTTGAAATTGATGCAACCGTATTGACTGCAGATAACAAAGAAATGGTAGAAGACATGATTTCAATGGCCATCCAAGACGTAATCAAACAAGCAGCTACTGAAAGAGAACAAGTAATGAGTAGTTTGACAGGTGGAGTGAAAATGCCTGGAGCATTCTAATGTATCCCAAAGCCTTAGAAGAAGTAATGGCTGATTTACAGCGCTTTTCGGGTGTTGGTATCAAAAGCGCCGAACGCTATGCCTTTGAGTTGTTGCGCTGGGATGCATTAAGCCTGCAAAGTTTTGCACAGCATTTGCTTGCTTTGCAATCTGAAATTCAGGAGTGCGAGTTGTGCCACAACATTGCAGATGACAAGCGTTGTGCTATCTGTGAAGATGCATTGCGCGATCACAGTGTGTTGTGCGTTGTTAGCTATCCCAAAGACATCATTGCCATTGAAAAAACGGGTCAATACAAAGGAAGATACCATATGTTGGGTGGTGTAATTGCGCCTTCCAAAGGCATCCTTCCTCAAGACCTACACATAGATGCTTTGATGGAACGGCTCGACAATGAACCAGTGGAGGAAGTCATTTTGGCCATTTCGCCAACGATGGAGGGAGAAACCACTGCATTGTATCTGGCAAAGTTGCTTCATGAGAAAAACATTAAAATCACGCGCATTGCACACGGGATTCCGATGGGGGGACAACTGGATTACGCGGATGAGATGACTATCTTCAAAGCGTTTGAAGGGCGTACGAAAATGTAAAAAAACTGGCATGGCCAGTTTTTTTATACTCCTTTGAATAGTAGAATAAGGAGCACCGTTTGTACAACAACAAAAAGAGGGACTCCCACTTGAAAAAGTGGTTTTCGTGTTTTGTGATGAAAAAAACGCATTCCCATCAATCCTCCAATGGGACCGAGAAGCGAAAACCCCAATAACGTTTTTTCAGGGATTCGCCATTGATTGTGAATGGCCTTTCGTTTGTCGAGTCCATACAATAAAAAACTTACCCCATTAAGTGCCAATAAGATCCAAAAGATGTTATCCACGACGTGCAGCCTCCAAAGCTCGCATGATTTTTGGTTTGCTGTTGTCTACATACTGAATTCCTGCTGCTTTTAAAATTTCGGTAAATACACGCATCCCATCATGGGGTTGGGTTTGTTCGTATTCGACTTCATAATCCATACAATCAAAATAGGTATTGATGTCGAAGCACAGTTCAGCTTGTTCTAGATGAACCTTGGCACGCTCAGTCTGCATTTGGTGTGAAATGCGCAAGGGGCCTTCAATGCCCAATGCGTGCAGTTGTTTCATTAAGGCAGTAGAGCTTTGTAAAGACGTGACGCTTGCATCAGACACCGGTTGTTCATATTCTAAAATTCCATTTGTTTGTGGAACCTTTAGCGTGATGGTAAAGGTTCCTTGATGTTCGCGAATACGCAACGCCATTCCTTGCTTCTCTAGGCTGTGGTTGTCCGTATCAAAATAAGTGTTTGTTTGCACCACAAAGGTCGCTTCCGGAAAGTGTGCTTTTAGGGCATAAAACTGCTCCTTGGAAAGCAACATCTTATATTCAACTTCTAAATTTTGTTCCATATGTATCTCCTATAGATGTATGATACAATATAGATAGTATAAAGGGAAGGAAATCACTATGAAATATCAAATCGTTCAGAAACCGGATTTAGTGATTGACCAAGTGGTCAATAAAATACGCAATTATTTGGATGCCCATGGATTTGAGTGGTCGGCGCAGGAAAGCGAATTGATTATTTGCATTGGGGGAGATGGTACGTTGTTGCACGCGGTCCATGAAAATGTGGAGCGGCTGGAATCGATTCGCTTTGTCGCAATCCACGCTGGCACATTGGGCTTTTTCACAGACTATACCATTGATGAAATCGATGTGTTTCTTAATGATTTGACCACCAAACAAGGAGCGCTTATTTCCGCCCCCTTACTTGAAGTCAACATTGTTGATCAGGAGGGAACACATACGTTCTATGCTTTGAACGAGATTCGCATCGAAAATGTAATCAACACGCAAAGAGTCGATGTGAAAATTGATGGAGAATATTTTGAAACCATTCATGGCTCTGGGGTTTGTTTGGCCACTCAAGTAGGAAGTACCGCATATAATCGCTCCTTGCGCGGAGCAGTCGTGGACAATGGACTGGAATTGATGCAACTGTGCGAAATCACCGCCATCCATCATCACAAGTTTCACAGCCTTGGCGTTCCATACATCATGCACAAAGATCGTGTAGTAGAGTTTGACAGCCAAGACTTTACCAACGCCTTGTTTTTGTATGATCATAAGTACCGTCCCTTGTTATCGGGATGTAAGCTTATCTGCACGACCAGCCATCGCCGTGTGAATTTCATTCGATATCGAAATTACTCTTATTTGAATCGCCTGAAAAACTTATATTAAAAATGCTACACCATTGATGGAGTAGCATTTTTTCTTTGTTTAATGATAGACATAATCGGAAAGTTTCTTCGCTTTGGCACTGGTATTCATGATGATTCCAATGGCCAAAAAGTAAGAGATGAGGGACGACCCTCCATAACTGATAAAGGGAAGTGTAACTCCCGTAATCGGCAAGATTCCAACAATCATGCCCATGTTTTGTAGTTGTTGGTAAAATAACATGCCCAACACGCCCACGACGATATACTTTTCAAACTGGTTCTTGCTCGTCGTTGCGATTGAAATAAGCTTTAAATCAAGAGCGAAACAAGCAGCAATCACCGTAAGCGTTCCAATCAGACCAAAACTTTGTCCGATAACCGCAAAGATAAAGTCCGTTTGGGCTTCCGGGATGTAGACCGCAGGATTTTGAATTCCAGCTCCCTGTAGACCCGCTGAGCCAAGTGCCAATAAGGCGGTATAGAGTTGATTGCCAGAAGAAGACATGTACTTTTCTGGGTACAACCAACCATAAATACGGCTGAGTTTATAGGACCCACCAAAGAGTTTGTCAATGACGGAGGGATAATACAAAAACAAAATAAAGAAGGTTGCTACCGCAACGGTGACTAAGAGTAACCCAATCCAAATCCATTCTTTGCGAATTCCCGAAGCCATGACCATGACACTGATGCTGATTACGATAATAATTGGTATTCCCGTATCGGGTTGCAATACAATTAATGCAAGTGGGGGAACACACCACTTTAAAATCTTTCCAAATAAACGTAAATCGGTTTCAAAAGATTTATCGGTTTTATCTTTGTTGTGGTCTTGAATAACCCAAGCAGAGATGACGATGAGTACAATTTTCATGTATTCACTGGGTTGAAAGGACCCAATTCCAGGAAATTGGAACCACGAAGTGGCCCCATTGATGGCCTCGATAAAGGGAATTTTATTGAATAGATATTTGTCGATAAAAAGCAAGACTAAAAAGCCCATTAAAATCCAATACAAGATTTTGGCCGCATCGTAAATGGATTCATTTCCCAAATACATGATGACCCCCACTGTCGCAAAGCCCAACCCATACCACATGGCTTGCTTGATTAACAAGGAAGACCCACTCACATAATTGGGCAAGAGTGGGAAGGCGGAGTAGATGGCGACAAAGGAAATCAGGGCCATAAACACCAGGATTCCAATGAGTAAGAAGTCGAATGACTTTGGATTTTTTACACGTCCCAATTGTTGTCTCATAGGCATTTCTCCATCATAATATGTTCAATTTGCGCATCGAGGAATACCTCTCCAAAAGGTTGGTATCCAAGCTTTTCATAGAAAGGGATTGCAGTGCACTGTGCACCCAAGTGAACGCGCGCACCCACGGGCAAATGGGTGTGGGCTGCCTGCATCAACAACGTACCGACCCCGCTTCCACGAAAGTCTT
>JBOGAI010000097.1:0-2975 GCA_051655665.1 Erysipelotrichaceae bacterium
CAGGCTTGCCTTCAATCACGTCATACATGTCGTCTTTGATTCCAATGGAAGTGATTTTCTGACCATATTCAGAGATCATATACGTCATTAAGGCCATGGCACGTTCGGGATACTTGCTTTTTTTGGAAATCAAGGTTACCGTCCATCCATTTACACTGTTTCCAGTCAGAACATGGTCGTCTTTGTTTTCGTTTTTTGGGCCGTCGATGGCGTAATAAATGGAATCGGGGTCTTGGCTGTACAACAACTTTTGCTGATCCTTAAGATCGGTATACTGATAGAGCATCGCAAAGTAACGTCCTTCTGCGACTTTCTCACTCACCTGAGTTCGTTTGTCGAAGAACACATCGTTGCTCAATAGACCCTCTTCGTACATCTCACGAAATAACTTCAACCAACTCACATATTCAGGGTCGCTAAAACGATCGTAAAACGTACCCTCTTTTTCATACGGGATAGCCAAGAAATTCATCAAAAAGGTATCAAAACTATCATTGCCCTTCTCGGTGAATTCATGGGCTCCAAAGGGAATGAGGGGTTCCCCATTTACTTCTGGAAACATTTCCAATGCCTTTTTAATGGCGCTTTTAAAACCCTCTTGGGTTGACATATCTGGGCTGCCAATGGCCTCGTAGATGTCCTTTCGCACCAAAAAAGTTTGATTGCTTGGAATGTTTTCGTAATTATCGTAGTCCGATGGGGTAAACGATGAGTTTGGATACGCATACACATTGCCATCGTCTTTGGTATACCAGCCTAGGGTATCGGGGTCGCCTACCTTCCAAAAATAGGGATCATGAGTATCCGCAAGCGTATTGATGGCATGAACCATATTATTGTCAATCATGTAATCGATTTGAGGTTCCCACCAGCCAAGGGTAATCAAATCCGGCAAATCATCGGCCAAAATCAACGCATCCAGCGCTGTATTTTCACTTCCCGATGGGACGATAAAGTCAATACTGATGCCTGTGTCCTCAGTAATTTTTTGAGAGATTTTGTTGTGCCCCCATTTGGTTGTAAACCATGCATAGTTGATATACCAACTTAAGGTCACTTCTTCTTGATTGGGCTGACTCCACAAGGGGGAATCTTTGGTTCCTACTACCGGAGTAACATTATTGTGATTGATGCTGTCACATCCACTGAGTAACAGGGAGAGTGCCAGGAAAGACAAAATTCTAAGCCGCATACGTTTCCTCATTTCTGTTATACTTCTATTTTACACTAAATAACCACAAAGGTTTAGGTTCAATTTGTTTTTTTCATATAAATTCACACGCATTAACAATGTTTCAACCTCCTTTTTCCCTCTTTCATAAAATGCACAAAGAAGTGAAAAAAACTGTATCGGAGGGATACAGTTTCTTTCACTACTCCTTCACTGCACCAGCAGAGATGGAAGAAATGATATATTTGGAGAAAAATGCAAACATCAATAAAATCGGGATGACCGAAATGGCAAGTGCCAAATAGATCGCTCCTTGGTTTTTTACGATGTCTTGTTCCGCGTTCATGTTTGCAATCAACAACGGTAACGTAAATTTTTGCTCTTTGGTAAGAATTACGAGTGGTAAAATGTAACTGTTCCATGACCCAATAAACGCACCAATCGATACGGTTGCGATCCCTGGAGCCATGATGGGAAGTACAATCCGATGGAAGATTCCAAGTTCACTAGCACCATCGATTCTTGCAGCATCAAGAATGGAGGGAGGTAAGACCGTTTTGACATATTGACGCAAGAAGAATACGGTTCCAGGTACAGCGATTGCAGGAATGATTAATGGAATGTAGCTGTTGATTAATTTTAATTTATTGACCAAGTCATAAAATCCGAGTAACCCAAGTTGTGCAGGAACCATCATTAGAATCAAGATGACAAGGAAAATAACCTTATTGGACTTGAATTTGAAAAACGCAAATCCATAAGCGGTAATCGCAGAGAAATAAGCCGTTAGTGCAGTTGCGCAAATTGCGACAAACGCAGAGTTGCCCAACCCTTGGAAAATGTTTAAATATTGGTTTACGGTTTTCCAGTTTACCGCCAATTGATCTCCGATGACAAATTTAAATCCACTCATGATTTCTTGACCACTGCGTGTAGAGTTCAAAATCATGATGATAAACGGTGCCAAGCACACTACACTTAGCACAAAGATGAAAATGTAAAGGAGTATTTTAGTAATTTTTGTACCCATAACTATGCCTCCTCATTTTTCTTATACATCAAGCGATAGGTGATGATGGAGAAGATTACGATGATTAAGAATAACACAAATGCAATCGCAGCTGCATATCCGACTTGACGGTTTTTAAATGCCATTTGATACAAATAGACCACAACAGTGATCAAGGAACGATTGGGTGCCCCTGTACCGCCGGAAATAAGCAATGGAATGTCAAACATTTGCAATCCACCAATCAAAGATGTAATTCCCACATACAACATAATCGGTTTCAATAGTGGCAGCGTAATTTTACGCAAGATTTGCCAACGGTTCGCTCCATCAATGGTCGCAGCTTCAAAGTACTCTTTGCTGATTCCTTGTACACCTGCCATCAGCATGATGAAGGTACTACCAAACCACATCCAAGCACCTACAAGGGCTACGGTCATTTGAGCGGTAAACGGTTGGCCCAACCAGTCGATTCCTTTCTCAAGCAAACCAGAACTTACCAAGATTTGGTTTACAGAACCGAAACGCCAGTCCAACAATGTTCTAAATAGGAATGCAACCGAAGTCGCGGCAATAAGATTTGGTAGGTAGAACAAGGCTCTGAAGATTCCCAAACCTTTCATTTTGAATTTAATGTCACTGAAAATTAGGGTAAGCAACAACGCCAAACCAATTTGGACGACAATGTTTACGACCCAAATTTTTAGTGTATTTCCAAACGCCATCCAAAATAAGGGATCGCCAAATACGCGGGTATAGTTGTCCAATTGGATAAACGTTTCTGGACCAAATCCT
>JBOGAI010000098.1:0-2404 GCA_051655665.1 Erysipelotrichaceae bacterium
TATCCACCTGATTGACAAAAATGGAAACTTCGTTCGCATCCCACTCAATGTACCCATCTTGGATCCCTTCCAAATGGGCTTTCATGATGGTCAAAGGCGTACGCGTTTGATGAACCAGTTCATCAAGCAATTGCTTGCGGGTGCGTTGTTTGAAACGCAATTGATCTTGGAGTTGTTTTAGCGTTGTTTGAATGGTTGCAATCTCGGCAAACTTGCTGGTCGTAAGCACAGGATTGGTTCCATTTTTTAGGGCAGTGGCATAGGCACTGGTGCGTGTCAAATCTCGCAATGTCTTGCGTGACATCAATGAGGCCGCCACGATTGCAACGCCTAGAACAAACAGCAAGGAAAGCGTGGAATATCCTAGGAGCGAACGGGTAAAGTCTTTGGCAGCAAGAAATTCTTGGACTGCCTTGACAGCGGTAATTTTGATGGTTCCGATGCGCTGATTATTCCAAACCAACTCCTTGGTTTCGGTAAAGGTATTGGAGGAACTCGGTCGCATCATCTCATGCATCTCATCGCGTTGGGCAATCCCAATGAGCAAATGTCCTTGTGCGTCATAGACCCGAATGCCCGTGATAGGGTCGTTGATATGGGTAATGAGTTCAGCGCGGATTGAGGAAATGCTGCTTCCATCGACCAAGGCGCGCTGCGTATACGAAACCACTTGCTTGACATGCGTTTCATACTGGGAGACCAGATAAGAGGAGAAATTATTATTTACTAAATAAATTAGGACTCCCGTATTAATGACAATGGCAAGCATTGAGACCACCAGCGCAAAGCGCATCCATTGTTTGCGAATGCTCACAGGCTAGCCCTCCATCACATAACCCGCGCCGTATTTGGTTTTCACATAGCGGGGTTGTTTGGGGTCGTCGTTTAACTTTTGGCGGATGCGTTTGATGTGCGTATCAATGGCGCGATCAAAGCCCTCAAAGGTGGTACCAAACGATTGTTCAATCAGCTGTTCACGCGTAAGGACTTGGTTGAGATGAGTCATCAATGTTTTTAAAATGGCAAATTCAGAAGAGCTGATTGAAATTTCCACTCCATTTTGTTCCAAACGCATCGCGTCCACATACAACACCAAATCTTGTGCTTTCAGCTGTTGAACATTTGTGGTGGGATATGCGCGTTTCAAAATGGCTTCTACTCGTTTGACCAATTCGCGGGGCGAGAAGGGTTTGCTGATGTAATCGTCCACCCCTTGGTCAAAGCCTTTCAAACGATCGACTTCTTCTACTCTTGCAGTCAACATGACGATGGGAACAGTGGATACTTGACGCAAACGCGTCAGTACTTCAAAGC
Source organism: Erysipelotrichaceae bacterium (assembly GCA_051655665.1). Lineage (GTDB taxonomy): Bacteria > Bacillota_I > Bacilli_A > Erysipelotrichales > Erysipelotrichaceae > JBOFMT01. The sequence goes on from JBOGAI010000098.1 coordinate 1,315, forward strand.
CATCAATTCCGGGCATCATCACATCCAAAATAACCAAGTGAACGGGTGTTTGGGCAAAAAGCTCCAAAGCGCGGAACCCATCTTTGGCTAGGGTTACTTCAAAGCCATGGGCTACCAAATAGGTGTAGATGACCGTTTGAATTTCTTGTTCATCTTCCACCACCAAAATATGCTGTTTCATCCGTTCACCTTCTTTCAACCTATATTATAGCGTTACTTGTTGTCAATTACTAGTACACTAACCAAACGCTCTTGAAAGGAAAAAAAGGTTTGTCCCTTGTTTTCAACCAACAAGATGCCGGCCACTTCGCTGTCTGTTTTTACCTCAAATGCAAAACCATTCTCGAGCGAATAGGTGGCACCCAACCGAGCGTCACTCGCTTGTTCGTCGAGCCACTTTTGGGCTTGCTGTGTGGCAACCTCTACGGTTTTTGCCTCATAAAAACCATCATCGTGCATCATACGGCGTCCTTGCAAGGAACGTACGACTTCACCACTTTGGTTGTCAATCCACACAAGGTGCGATTCATGGTCCGAATCGTGCAAGTGTGCGAGCGAAAGGGTTCCCTCTAGCACATAAATTTGCTCCACGTAATAGCCGGCTTGGGTTGCTTCGGCCACCAACGTCTCTTTCAAATCCGCTGGGTCCAAATTGCTCGCGTTGCGATCGTCGCTTGGAATTGTTCCATAGCGTCCCTCACAACACCCACCGCTTCGCACATCAAAACGCGAGCTGCGTCGCATCATGCCATAACCATCACCACGCGTAAAAACGCGTTCGTCTCCTCGTTGCACGGTTGCATTGCCACTTGGAAGAGCAATTCCCATCAAACCGATGGCTGCAACAATGCTGCCAGCAATGGCAAGTTTTTTATACGTTTTCATGAGGTTCGCCCTTTTCTTCGGAAACCGCTTCATGGTTCGCTTCCTTTGCTTGGTGGTGCATTGCGGAAACGTTCCCATTTAATACGTCACGACGGTGCATGAATTCGACGTCGCTGATTTCTCCGCGAACAAACATTTGTTTCAATTCATCCATATACATGTCGTGGGACAAAGTGGTTGGAGTAGTCTTGTTTTTTTGTAAAAA
>JBOGAI010000099.1:0-3516 GCA_051655665.1 Erysipelotrichaceae bacterium
CCGCCAGCGTTCATCCTGAGCCAGGATCAAACTCTCCATTTGACTTGCTCATTATGTTAACACTAACGTGTTATTGTTATTTTTGAATTATTCAATTCTTTGTTTGAATTGACGTTTCCTGTTTAGTTTTCAAAGAACAACGACCAAATTTCCTTGGTGCTTATTTATAATATCATAGCTGTTTATGGTTGTCAAACATATGTTTACTTTTTTTACCATATCATAGTGAAGTCTGAATATAAAAAAAGGATGTTATTCACATCCTCCACAACCGCAACCCTCGTCACCATCTGAACAGCTTCCAGAGCAGCCGCCACAGCCGCCTTGTTGTTGCATCATTTGTTGCTCATACACTAACGTATCGATGACCATGCATTCAACTTCTACAAGAACATCTTTTGGCAGTCGAGCTACTTGGATAGCGCTTCTAGCCGGATATGGTTCTTCGAAGTATGTACCATATACTTCATTGAATGCTGCAAAGTGATCCATGTTTGCCAAGAATACGGTGGTTTTCACTACATGACGAAATCCCAATCCCATTTCTTCAAGCATGCCCGCAATGTTTGACATTACTTGGTGTGTTTGGGTTTGAATATCCTCTCCCACTACTTCCATTGTTTTTGGATCCAATGGAATTTGTCCTGACATGTATACGAAATCGCCCAATTTTACTGCCGGTGAATAAGGACCGATGGCAGCAGGTGCATTTTTAGATGTAATTTTTTTGATAAACATTTTTCTTTCCTCCTATAGTTCATCTTCTTCATTAACAAATGAACCGATTTCCAGTTCAATTCGTTTGGCTTCCCCTTGTTCCGTTTCCAAAACGGTAATGACAAAATTTTGATATTCAATAACGCGATTTTTACGAACCTTTCTTCCTTCATTGAGTTCACTCACCCAACTGGCAATGGTTCGCGCTTTTGTATAAGGTGCGTCTTGATCTTCCACAAAGTTGTCGAAGAAATCATGCAAGGATACATGACCATCAATATGGAATGTATGATGTCCAATTTCAACCACGTTTTTTGGCAAACTGTCATACTCATCATAAATTTCGCCAACTAATTCTTCCAAAATATCCTCTAAAGTGACAATACCGACAAAGCGATTGCTTTTCATGCTTTCTACTACAATCCCCATATGTTCACGTGATTTTTGAATGTCTTCTAGCACTTGGGGCAGCTTTCGGCGCTGTGGTACATAGATGGGTTTTTGCATCAAATCCAAAACCGAAACCGTTTTTTCTTCAAGCATCGTATCGAGTACATCACGAACGCGCAACACCCCAATCACTTCTAGTGTATCAGAAGAGATGATTGGGATACGGGACAGCTTGTGTTGTTTCAGCAAAGCACGCAAATCATCATATGTCGCATCGTCATAAAGAAATACAACTTTGTCCAGTGGAACCATAACTTCACGCACGCTAGTATCATCAAATTCAATCACACTTTCGATGAGTTCACGTTCTTCTTGTTCCAAAATCCCTTCTTGTTCAATTGCGGAAACAATTTCCAACAGTTCGTCTTCGGTGGCCGTCACCCGTTCAATATCCAAGCGTTTTTCCCAAGATTCTTGCAACCGCACAATCAGAGAAGTGATCGGTTTAAATAGCAAGGACAGGATATACAAGGGACGAGCATAAAACAATGCTACATCTTCAGCTTTTGTCTTCGCAACGATTTTCGGCAATATTTCGCCGAAGACCAAAATCAACAAGGTCATCATTGCGGTCGCGATGGCAACGCCGGCTGCTCCATACATCGCCGAGAACAAACTGGTTGCAAGGGCGGTCCCAAAAATATTGACTAGGTTATTTCCAATTAAAATGGTTGTAATGGTTTCAGTGAAGTTTTTTGAAACTTTATAAGCAGATTTCGCTTTTGGATTTCCTGCTTTTGCCATTTGCTTCATTCGAATCGAGTTCAAGCTTGAAAAAGCCGTCTCCGATGCACTAAATGAGGCTGACAACCCCAACAAAACAATTAAAACTACAATAAACCATATCTGCGAACTGTCCAACTTTACCACTCCCTATAATACTTTTCGTCGCTGTTTTCAATTTTCTTCTTTCTAGCCTTTAGATTCATCGCCATAAAAGCGAATAAAAAGCTAGCAGGGATGAGCAACAATAAAACAAAAGACAAAAAATCACTCATATTTTGTATCATATCTCTCACCTCATTTTACAATTATACTAAATGTTCACTTTTTTTTCAATGCAAGAAGCCCTTCCCACGCCTTTGATAGTGACCACAAGGACCCCAACAAACTAAAACCCAAGGTGAACAAGGCAACGATATAGAGTTCATCAATGACAACGCTGCGCATCGCAACACTTGCGATTAGGGCCACACCCGTAATCAAGACGACATGATAAGCCACCCATGTGCCAAGCCCTTTCAAGAGTGCATCCGCGTTGGCTTCAATGAGTGTCCACCACACATAAAAACCATATCCAATAAGAGGAAGATAGAGTGGATGAATCACAAAGCTCAACCAGCGAACCAGCATCGCCGTCGGATATTTCGCCACCACCAACCCCATGCGGCCAACCAATGAAAATTGCATGAATGGATTACTAAATAATTGGTAAAGCGTTTGCGGCGAATGTGCTTGCGTCGCAAGCAAGACAACTCCACAATCCAGTGCCACCAAAAAAGTGATCACACAAAGCAAAAGGGTAGCATGGAAGCGCACCGTTTTGTTACTCATCGAGCAGCCAGTCTTCGCCTTTCAAAACTTCCACGGTTGACAAATTGGGATAATCCAACTGACGCAACGCCTCATAGACGATGATTGCGGCTACATTGGATACGTTTAAAGAACGTGCATCCGGCATCATCGGCAAACGCATGCACGTGTCGATATGAGGACGCAAAATGTGTTTGGGAATTCCAGTACTTTCTTTTCCCAACACAAAATACAAATCGCCATCCACACTCGCATAATCAAATTGTGAAGGTGCCTTTTTGCCATAGCGCGTCATAAAATACAGATGCTGCGGTTGGCACTGTGCAACAAAGGCTTCCCAATTCTCATGAATTTCGTATGTTAAGTGTTGCACATAGTCCATCCCAGCGCGTTTCAAATTTTTCTCGTTCAATTCAAACCCTAGCGGACGAATCAAATGAAGCTTGGTCCCCGTCGCTGCACAGGTACGCATCATGTTGCCGGTATTTTGTGGAATTTCCGGTTCAAATAAGACAAGATGAATCATATTATTGCTCCTTCGATTTCAAAAAGTTTAAAAATTTCGCCAATGCAATGCTACGGTGAGAAATTTGGTTTTTCTCTTGGGCACTCATCTGAGCCAATGTAATGTCATGTCCGTTTGGGATAAAAATCGGATCATATCCAAATCCATTGGATCCCACCGCCTGTTTTGCGATTGCCCCTTCCATTATTCCATCAAAAATCACGACCTCATCGCCATCCAAGTAGGCAATGTCGCATTCATAGTAGGCACTGCGATCGCTCGCATCCTGCAGCATTTCAATGATTTGATCA
>JBOGAI010000100.1:0-7893 GCA_051655665.1 Erysipelotrichaceae bacterium
ATGAAATCGCAATACGAGGATTGACCCGGTACGATCTCCACGTCCTTGAGATCTTGAAAGGTTCGCAAAATGGCATTGGGCAAGCCATAGGCAATGAAGTTATATACCACTTCCCCATGATACTCCCCTTTTTTCGGCAATCCTTCTCCTAGAAAAGCGGAAGTTTGCATGACCGCATCGGTGTACTCTCCAACAAAGAAATCTTTTTCGCCTTCAAAATAGAGCGGAATTTGCGTTTGCTCACCGCGCTGCAGTACCGTTTGAATCGTCGCGGCGCTCATCGGTGCTTGATAGACACAGCACTTATGATGGTCATAAAGCACTTGACCGTTTAAGGTCACATAGTAATCCCATGGCAACAATTGATCCAATTGTGCCCGCTCGATGGAGCGCATGCTTTTCCCAGTGGCCAAGCCTAGCTTATGCCCTTCTTCACGCAAGCGTTTCAATGCTTCGATGGCATCATGGGGCACTTGGTGGGTAAGGGGGTCCACTAGCGTTCCATCCACATCAAAAAAAACGTTCATGCCTTCTCCTTTCCCTAAAAGAAAATACCCTTTCGGGTATTTTGCTTAGTTTTTCCCCAATAGTCGGAACATGTTTTTCTTGTAAACTTCGACACCTGGTTGATCAAATGGATTTGCATCCAATAAATATGTAGTCATGGCAATGGCACGGAAGAAGAAATACGCCAAATATCCATACGTAAAGGCACTCATATCCGGAATGGTAATAAGCAAGTTTGGCACTTTCCCGGTTTCCACATGGGCTTCCAAGGTTCCTTGCATCGCCATGTTGTTGACATAGTGCAACGATTTTCCTGCTAGATAGTTCATGCCATCATCGTTTTTCGCATCGCTTGGGAAGGTCATGTCATAAGTTGGGTTTTCCACCAACACCACGGTCTCAAACAATACTTTCTTTCCATCTTGCACAAATTGGCCAAGGGAATGCAAATCGGTGGAGAAGTTTGCGGAACATGGCAAAATGCCCAATCCGTCTTTCCCTTCGGATTCACCAAACAATTGTTTCCACCATTCGGCAAACATCACCATTTGGCTTTCGTAGCTGACAAACATCTCAGCGTCTTTTCCTGCGTTTTGCAACATCCGACGCGCTACCGCATAACGATATGCGGGGTTTGCGTTCAAATCCGACGTCGCGAAATCATCAAAGGCTTGTTTGGTCCCTGCCATTAGGGCATCGATGTCCACACCCGCGACGGCAATCGGCAATAAGCCAACCGGCGTAATCACGGAGAAACGACCTCCAATGTCCCCTGGAATGGTGAAGGTTTCATAGCCTTCTTTGTCCGCAATGGTTTTCAACGTTCCTTTGATCCCATCTGTCGTCGCATAAATACGGTTTTTCGCGTCTGCTCCGTATTTTTCTTCCATCCACAGTTTCAACAAGCGAAACGCCAACGCCGTTTCGGTTGTTGTTCCCGATTTGGAAATGACGTTGACACACACTTCTTTGTCTTTTAAGTATTCGAGTACTTGCGCAATGTAAGAAGAAGAGAACGTATTCCCCAAGTAGACGATTTCCATTTTGTCTTTTCCATACAATCCATTGACCATTTCAATGGCAGAACGTGCGCCCAAATAAGAGCCCCCGATTCCACATACGACAAACACGTCGCATTTTTCACGAATGGCACCTGCCGCCGCTTTGATGCGGGCAAATTCTTCTTTGTCAAATGAATTCGGCCAGTCTACCCACCCTACAAAGTCATTGCCTTTGCCGGTTTTGTTGAGTAGTGCTGCGTGCAATTCATCTACTTGTTTTTGGTAACTTGCGAAATCTTCTGTTAAAAATGCATAATCCGTATTAAACTTAATCATCTTGTACCTCCATCTGATGGGCAATTTGGATCCAATTCGGCAGTTGCTCTGCTAGGGTTTGAAAGCCAATCGTCATCTGCGGCAAGCGCTCTTTGCGCGTGACCTTTTGACGATAGCGTGGGGTCGTATTTTTCAAGAGTTTGATCGACAACTTATAATGGTGATGATCTTCATCTTTGTCGATGATGCGTGCCTCCACCATGTCGCCGACTCGAAAAAAATACTGCACATCCCGTACAAATCCACTTGAGATTTCCGAAATATGGATTAACCCGCTGTTTTCCGGGTCAAGGCTTACAAATGCACCATATGGTTGCACGCCCGTTACACGTCCTTGAACGATTTGACCAATTTTATATTGCATTTTTTTCACCTCACTTCGCGATTATTATATCATAAACCAAGATTGTTGTGATATAATAGTGTGGAAAACCGCATATTTCAGAAAGGATCGTTATTCATAACGAAGAGGACATCATGTTAGAAGAATATTACCCCCTCATCGCGGCGCTTTTAGCCAATATACTTGCCCAAGTTATGAAGCCGTTTTTTCTATACATCAGAACCAAACGTTTTGATTTCCGCCAAACGTTCGCATCCGGTGGATTTCCAAGCTCACATACTTCCACCGTCGTGGCCTTGTCACTCGCCATTGGGTTGGAGGTCGGTTTCGATCACAATCTCTTTTTCATCTCTTTCATTTTTGCCGGCATCATCATTTACGATGCCATCAATGTACGCTATTATGCAGGAAAAAACATCCAGCTAACCCAGCAACTCATTAACGATTTGCAGGAAATGACGTCCATTGAATTCTTAAGCCCGATTTACCAAGAAAAGCTCAAACAAGTGTTGGGGCACAAGTTTGTCGAAGCCTTAGGTGGCATTGTACTTGGTCTTGCTGTCGCGGGTGTGTTATATTTGTTTATATGATTAAGAGGAGCCTAGTATGAGTGATATCGAAATTGCCATTTTGGAAGTAATTGAAAAAGTACGTCCCTACTTATTACGAGATGGGGGCGACATTGAATTTGTCGCATTCAACGACGGTTTGGTCTACATTAAAATGTTAGGGGCATGTAGTGATTGCCTCTCCCTCGACGATACCATTTCCATGGGCGTAGAGGCGATTCTGATGGAAGAAATTCCGAGTGTCAAGGGTGTAAGAGTTGTCCAATAGACAACTCTTTTTTTATTCATATGTTGAAATCCCCTCACCAGCACCATTTGACAAAGAAAAAAAAGAACCAACTAGTGTTGGTTCTTTTGTGTTAGGCGTGAATCAAGCGCGCAAGATCTGCTTCCACCCCTTGCACCGTACTCATTTCAAAGGTATTCACCAAGAAGTTTGCCACGTTTGCGGACAAGAAGGCTGGAAGGGTTGGACCTAAGACGATGCGTTTGACGCCAAGGTGCAATAATGCCAATAAGACGGTAACCGCTTTTTGCTCGTACCAGGCAATGTTGTAGGCAATCGGCAAGTCATTGACATCGCACTCAAACACTTCGGCCAATTTCAAGGCGATCAAAGCCAAAGAATAGGAGTCATTGCACTGTCCTGCATCCAACACTCGAGGAATGCCGTTGATGTCACCAAGCTTTAATTTGTTGTAACGAAACTTCGCGCAGCCCGCTGTCAAGATGATGGTATCTTGAGGCAACGCTTTCGCAAACTCCGTGTAGTAGCTACGCTGTGGGTGTCGTCCATCGCACCCCGCCATCACTACAAACTTGGAAATCGCCCCTTGTTTGATGGCTTCCACTACCGCAGGAGCCAAGGCCAATACTTGCTGGTGGCCAAAGCCTCCCACAATGGTGCCATGTTCAATGGCTTGTGGAGCCGCACAGGTTTTCGCGTGGGCAATCAGCGCACTGAAATCTTTGGTTCCATCCGCTTTGGTTGGAATATGCTTCCACCCTGGATATCCGGTATTGGATGTCGTATACACGCGATCTTGATACGTTGCTTGCGCACTTGGGGGCACAATACAGTTGGTCGTAAACAAGATGGGCCCATGGAACGATTCAAACTCTTCTTTTTGTTTCCACCAGGCATTGCCATAGTTTCCAACCAAATGCTCGTATTGTTTGAGTTGAGGGTAGTAGTGGGCCGGCAACATTTCCGAATGGGTATAAATGTCAACACCACTGTCTTTGCTTTGTTCCAACAACATGTGCAAATCATGCAAATCATGCCCGGAAATCAAGATTCCCGGATTGTTACGCACGCCTAGGGCCACTTCGCTGATTTCTTTGGCTCCAAAACGAGTGGTGTTGGCTTCATCGAGCAATGCCATGACTGCAACGGCGTATTTTCCCGTCTCATCGAGTAGAGTGACATAATCAGCCAGACTCAAAGCATCATCGCACAAAGCAACCAAAGCCTGACGAGTGAAGTCGAAAATTTCCTGGGAAGTAGCCCCTAGTTTGTGTGCATGGGAGTGGTAGGCCGCCATCCCCATCAGTCCATTGAAAATGACCTCTCGTGCGGAGCGAATGTCTTCCTCCATACACGCAAGCGCACCAAGGGTCCACCCTTTGACCCGAATGTCTTCGATCGACGTACTTGCCCACTGGGTGATGGGCAAATTTAGGCTGCTGGCAAGTCCTTGTTTGAGGGATTCACGCAAGGCGATGCCTTCTACGATCACGCTTTGGAACACCTCTTCCGAAAAGTTGGCGTTTGTGATCAGTTTAAACAACCCTTCCATCAAAAACAAATCGGCTACCTGAACATCCCCTCCTTCACGGTAGGCTTGATCCGCCGTAATGGCCAACCCTTTCAAAACATATTTAAACGCGTCCATCGTATTGGCCAAGTGTGGGGTTTTGCCACACACCCCCATCAATTGACACCCTTGATTTTTATTCGCTTCTTGACATTGATAACAAAACATTTTACGTTCCATGATTGTTTCCTCCTGCTTATGTACTCAGTATAGCGAAACACAATAAAAAAAGATGTGACTGAAGTCACATCCTCGCATTTATTTGAACATGATGATGTTTTTGTCGAGTTGGATTTCGCCTTTTTTTACCAATGCCGACAATTTGCGGCTAAAGGTTTCCCGGCGTACTCCAATCAACCCACACAGCTCGCTGCGTGAAAACGGCAACGCAATCTGGCGATTGCCTTGTACCGTACTCCCAAAGAGGTCATACAAATAATCCATCAATTTCAAGATTTTGCGTTCCACATCTTCTTCATACAAAATGGAGTCGCGAAAGGATTCGCGTCTGCGTACGGTTTGATAACAGCTCGACAAAATACAGTCTTTGGCATGGGTACACACTGCATTGAAGTGGCACGCATTGACCACGACCACTTCACACGGCGTCAGCGCAATGGCACTGACATTGTGCGAGACATGCTGTTCGTACAAATCGACCAAGGCGACTTTATCCCCCTCGACCAAAAGATCGGTAATAAACTCATTGCCGCTTTCACTCACCTTGACGACCTTGATGACTCCTTTGTTGATCAGATAGGTTTCCGATACATCGGCTCCTTCAAGAAACAAGGATTCTCCCTTGGTTAGATGACGTTGGGGCTGATTATAGAACACGATACAACTGTTGCATTTTTGCATGGCTTCACCTCACTACGTTTTACTATTATACGCGAATCGCCGCATTTCGTAAAACCAAATGCGCAAGCCTAGTAATCGATTCCCGCCGCTTTGATGCGAGAAGGATCATGGGAACTGCAAGGAGTTACCCCATATACCATATTACAATGCGGACACTTGAATTCAAAGGTATCCATCAAAATGGATTCTCCACAACTGCATTGCAATTCAACCGGAATCGGAAGGGCTCCTTCGCTAAACCCCATCATTCTCAATTTATCTACCGATGCCTTTCCAGACATCTCTCCTCCACTACAACCTTGATGCATCTTTTACATCTCCTTTCGTTCTATTCGTTTTCCATAGCGCAAATCTTGACGATAGCGCTGAAGCAGGGTATCGAGTTGTTCCAACTCCTGCAATAAGCCTTTTTCTTGTTCACTGGTTTCAAGTACCTGAACAATGGCACCATTGTTGATGACAATGCGTTTGGTTGCCATCAGTGCCAATATCGGATCGTGGGTTGACATCAAGACAATTTTGTCTTTGGCAACCAACAATTCAAGCGCCTTGCGGCGGTCGATGCCGGCATTTTCAATCTCATCAATCAAAATGATGGGTGATTTTGACAAGTACGCCGTATCGGCAATCATGAGGGCCCGGGATTGTCCCCCACTCAGTGAGGTGACCGGGGTCTCCAAAGAAAACCGTTCGCCCGCCAGCTCATTCGCTTTTTCAAAGATGGTCGCAATGACGCGCTCTTTGTCGGGCACCAATCGCGAAATGGCATGCAATTCCAAAAATTCATAGACGCTTACGTCCATGATGAAATTCATATTTTGACTCAGTTGGGCAACCAATTTGTTGCCCACATTGAAACGCTCTTTCACGTCCACCACCGCTCCATTGATCAAGACGGTGCGCTGGGTTGGGGTATCAGCCTGAGCTGCCCATTCAATGTCGGCCAACAAGCGCGATTTGCCCGAACCCGTCGGTCCCACAATCGACAAAATTTCCCCCGCCTTAACGTGTAATGGCGCAAAGGTTTCAGGGTTGCCTTGTTTGTCTACGCCCGCAAGCAACGTCATTTCGATGCAAGTTGGTTGTGCTTCCTCCAAGTAGAACTTCATCAAGTCAATGAGTTCTTCTATGGAGGTCAACAGAGTGTAAGCATCCAAACCGTAGTCTTCTTTGAGTTCCACCGGCAAAGCGTCCACCATTTGTTCAACGGTATGGTCTTGATAGCGCACCACATCGATGCCATTTTTCTCAAAATGCTCGTTTAGGTAGGGATAGGCTTCCACAAGCGCTTGAATTGTAACTTGTGCATATTTATTCATGATCATCCCCCAAGTCGATTTTACGAACGTTGCCCAACTGATGGGCTTTCCCAATACGGGTTTCCCCCAAACAGTAGGAACACAGTGCACTTGGCATCGAAAAGCGCAGTTTTTCTCCTTCCAACGTTGTAATCGGATGGGCATTGGCAACCAAAAGCGTGGACAACTCATACGCCCCTTGGCCGTTGAGACCATTGACGTGCAAAATGGTGGCTTTGGGATTGACGCTTTGCACTTTCATGGCAAACACTTCTCGCTCTGCCTGGGAAACGATGTCCCCTTTGGTGATGACCACCAAATCGGCACTTTTCAAAAGCGGTCCAATTTTCTTCGGGGTATTGACCCCACTTAAATTGTCAATCACACAGACCGCTTTGATTTCTTGGATATAAGGAGAACAGCGATTGCAAAGGCCCGCACTTTCGGTAATGAGCAAATCCAAACCTTTCTTGACCCCCCACTGCACTACATCTTCAATGTTGGATACAAAGTAATGGTCGGGACAAAGCGAACCTGCCAATCCGGTTTTGATGGGGATGCCTAGTTTTTCATATAAGACGTCATCTTCGGTAAACAGACAGTCAAATTTGACAACGCCTACTTTTAGCCCTTGTTTCAACAAGCTTTCAATGGTCTTGATGATGACAGAGGTCTTTCCACTCGAAGGCGGACCAGAAAAGGTAATGAGTTCCATTGTTAATCCTCCTTGTAGAATTCTTCCATCAACTGTTTGAGCAAGGCGCCGATGTCATGGTTGTTGATGAAGTCCCAGCCCACCCATTTGTACGGTTTGCCTGGCAAGCGATTGTCCACTTCCTGATTGATGGAAGGAAACAATCCTTGATGCGCCAAGATTTCGCCCAATTCCTTGGAAACCAAGGTATTGGCTAAGTCTTGCAGTTCTGCTTTTTTGCTGGCTTTGGTCAGCATGAAAATCGGGGACAAGATGGCACCATCTTGTGGCCATACCGCTTCCATGACTCCGCCAGGCACTACCATTTTCGTGAAGAAATAGGGCATGATGCTGATGGCAGGAGGGGTGACTTTGCTGTTTTGCGCACTCTTGACCATTTGCGCCGGGTGCAAGGCATTGACCATGTTTTTCTTGAGTTTGCGAATGCCCTCCAACCCAAATTCTTG
>JBOGAI010000101.1:0-3197 GCA_051655665.1 Erysipelotrichaceae bacterium
CTACAAACAACATCGTCTGTTGTTGCAATATGGGACGTTCTACCGGTTCAACCGACGTCGCGACAACCAAATGCAGTGGCAAGTCGTCGATGCCACCCAACAACGCTCCATTGTGGGGCATTATCAAAGTTTGGCTCAAGCCTCACCCGGTTTTGATCGCTTGCAAGTAAACGGGTTGCAAGAAGATGCCACTTACTCCTTGCAAACCAAATTGCAAAAGGTTTCGATCAAACGCTTTGGGGCACTCATCAATCATATTTCCCCCATCAAGTTGCATCCGGAAGGCTTGGCAGTACGCGTTGCCAACAAGGTCTACCAGCTAAACGATGCCCAAGCCCACTATGAGGGCAGCGGACGTTTGTTCATGCAAGGCATTGGCTTATCACAACAATTTATGGGTACTGGAACCAACGACAACGTTCGCCTTATGGGTGACTTTGGCTCCAACCTCTACCTCATCGAAAGGAAACAACCAAATGAGTAAAAACGTATCCCGGCGCAACAAGTTCGCCTTTGGTTTTGGAACCATCGGACGTGACATGTTGTATTCCTTGATTAGCATGTATTTGATTTTTTATCTTACCGATGTCTTGCGTTTGCCAAGTTCAACGCTGTTTGGCATTACCGTTGTCATTGTTTGTGCACGTATTTTTGATGCCCTCAACGATCCCATCATGGGCACCATCGTCGACAATACCAAATCCAAATGGGGGAAATTCAAACCTTGGATTTTCATTGGTTGTGCCTTGTCTGGTGTCTTCACCATCTTGCTCTTTACCGATTTTGGATTAAGCGGTGGGGCTTACGTTGCCTTGTTTGCTGTATTGTATGTATGCTGGGGCTTGTCGTTTACGGCAAATGACATTTCCTACTGGTCGATGCTTCCCGCTTTGACCACCGACCAAAAAGAGCGCGAACGCATTGGCGCGTTTGCCCGCATTTGTGCCAACATTGGGCTGTTTGCCGTGGTCACCCTCATCGTGCCCATTACCACTGCATTAGGGGACCTCAGTGGCAGCATTGCCGATGGTTACTTCTGGTTTGCCATTGGCGTGGTCGTCATTTTGTATTTGGGACAGCTTGTCACCTTGATTGGGGTCAAGGAGCCGCGCAACAAATTCAAAGAAGAAGAAGTCACAACCTTGAAAGGGATGATCCAAGCCATTTTCAAAAACGATCAACTCTTGGTGGTTGCGGTGGCCATGGTCTTGTTTATGATTGGCTACACCACGACAACTTCCTTTGGCATCTATTTCTTCAAATATGCCTACCAAGATGAAAGCATGTATTCCATCTTTGCACTGGTTCTTGGGGTTTCACAGTTGGCATCGCTGTCCTTTTTTCCTTGGTTTTCCAATCGTTTCAACCGCAAAGAACTGTATAGCGGGGCAACCGTTTTGGTGGTACTAGGCTACATCGTCTTTTTCTTCGCTCCGATGAACATGCTATGGATTGGATTGGCTGGTATTTTGCTGTTTGTAGGGCAAGCCTTTATCCAACTCTTGATGTTGGTCTTCTTGACTGATACAATTGAATACGGTCAATGGAAATCCGGGAAGCGTAACGATTCCGTCACGTTCTCTTTGCAACCCTTCATCAACAAAATGGGGGGAGCCATCGCAACGGGCATTGTGGGGGTGACCGTCATCCTCGCCGGCATCAACGATGCCGCAACGCCACAAGATGTAAGCGCAGAAGGCTTATTCTTAATGAAAATTGCGATGATGGTTTTGCCTTTGATCTTTATTGTTGCCGGCTATTTCATTTATCGTACCAAGTACATCATTGACAAAGAGTTCTATGAGGAGATCTTGGTCGAATTGCAAGTGCGCGGAGACATCATGCAATAAGCGAAACGCTAGAATAGGAGTTCTACAATGTCCAACGAACAATTTGAATATCATACTTCCAGCATCCAAAACTGGCCCGCCAACTTTGTGGCCATGTCTGCCTACTTGGCACCGGTTATTTTGGGCTATGTGCCTTTGGTGCGCTATGTCGCTTGGGCTTACCCTTTGGTGCTGTATTTCATTGAAAAGGACAGCAAAATGGTGAAGTTTCATGCCATGCAATCGTTGTTGTTAAATGGGATTGCCTCCCTGATCAACTTCATTGTGCTCAATTTCTTGGGTGGGCTGGTCATTTCCTTGTTTTCCCTGCTCCACATTGAGCTGTTCATCTGGAGTACTGCTGTAATCCTTACCATCTTGGGCATGGTCATTGCGCTGTTCTTCCTTGTCATTGACATCATCGCCTTTGTGGGCGCGCTGCAATTTCGCGCTACCAAAATCCCTTTGGTGGGACAATTGGCAGACTATTTGATCAAAACCTTTCCCGCATAACTCATGAAAAAGCGTCCTCACGGACGCTTTTCTATTTCAAAACGGATTTGGGTAATCAGTTCGCTTGCTGGTACCCTTTGGGGATCGTTGAGATACCACTCATAGGCAATGGCCCCATGCGTATACCCTTGTGCACTCATCCATTGTTCAAAAGCAGCATATTCTTCGCTAAGCCCACTGTAAGGGCCCACATAGGTGGCTTGTGCCCACATTCCTTTCGGAATGCTAGAATTCAAAATGGCTCCTTCTCCTTTGATGGAGTCGGCCACTACAATGCCAATGTCAAGGGCAACACCGGTTTCACTGAATTGCAAATAGCGGGCAAACGGGGCACTCAAGGCTTCGATTTGATGCATCCCCATATACTGATACAGCTGAGCAAATGCCTTGCCCAAGGTTTGTTTTAACTCAGCAAAGGCGATGACTTCATGCACCATCAAGATGGATGCTTTTTCGGTTTCTACGACTTCATAGGTTACACTCATACACGTTCTCCTTATTCGTACTGTTGGTACGTATCAATGAGGAATTGAAAATCCCCAAACAAGGCCAATACAAACAAGGCATTGCGTGGATCTTCAAAATCAATCAACCATAAGCCTTTGTCCTCATACAAATAAAGTGGGACACTTTGGATGTTGTCTTGTTCAAGGGTGCCTAGCTGCTCCCGTAGAATCGAATGCAGCGCCTCATCGAGTTGAACTTTGTCTTTGCCTTGCAGGCTATACAACAAGAAAGTAGGCACCGATTTGATGGCCCAAACACTCACCGCACCGCCAAGATCGTAACTTTGCAGTTCAATCGTCACGTTGGCTTGTTTGCCTTCTTTGTTCGTACTTACAATCGTAAAGTCAA
>JBOGAI010000102.1:0-2667 GCA_051655665.1 Erysipelotrichaceae bacterium
TTTAACTCCGCCTCGATTTGTTGCATCACGCCATACAAACGTTCGCGCTCCACGGGTTTCAACAAGTATTCTCGTACCCCATTGCGCAGCATTTCTACCGCGTATGAGAAATCATCATAGCCGCTTATGACTACCACGATGGGTGGTTGTTCCAACTTTTGAATGGCCGAAACCAGCGCAATTCCATCCATTTTCGGCATCTTGATGTCTGTAAACATCACATCGATGGGCACTTCTTGTAAAAGGGCGAGTGCCTCTTCCCCATTCTTGCATTCGTAAATCTGCCCTACCGGGACATTGGCGCGTTGAATCATTGCGACAATGCCCTTTCGAATCATCTTTTCATCTTCGACTACTAGTATATTTTGCATTATGAATCCCCCTTCTTTTGATAAGGAATTTTTAAGATGACTTTGGTATATTCCCCTACTTTTGAATCTAGTGTAATCCCAAACCGTTCGCCATAACAAATGCGGATCCGGTCTTGTACATTTTTCAAACCAATTCCATTTCCAGATCCCCCGCCTGTTTCGATTTCTCCGGACATTTTATTGTAAATGGCATCGATTTGAGTGGCACTCATGCCTTTGCCATAATCGGCAATTTCAACCAACACATTGTCATTGGCAATCAATCCGCGGATGGAAATCACCGTATCTTGCGCAAACTCCTCGATCCCATGACAAACGGCGTTTTCCACAATGGGCTGCAAGCTCATTTTAGGGACGGTTTGACGCATAATCTCTTCTGGCAAATCAAGTTGCAAAGAGATGGTGTAGTCATAGCGTAGATTAAGCAATGACAAATAATTCTTGATGTAATTGATTTCATCTTCAATCGGTACATTGCGAGCAGTCCATTTCATGCTATAACGCAATAGTTTGCCTAGTGCAGTTACGGCATCAGAGATTTCATAGCGTTCCTCAATTTCCGCCATCATTTTGATTGATTCCAACACATTGTAAATGAAGTGGGCATTGATTTGGTTTTGTAGCGCGCGGATTTCCGAGTTTTTGGTCAACAATTCACGCTTGATGCTGTCTTGCATCAGTTGGGCAATCTTGTCCAACATCTTGTTGATTTGAACACCCAATTGCCCTACCTCATCGCTTCCCAGATTGGAGACACGAACGGCTAGGTTTCCATCTTGCACGCATAACACGGTTGTATAAATTACGTAGAACCGTCGCAAAATCACCTTAACGAGCAAGTGAATAATCAAAAAGAGCACCAGTGCGGTAACGATGAGCCCAATGATAAACGACGTTCCCCAGGAAGCCAACTGATTTGAGATTTCCTGCATCGAAAGGATTTGGACAATTGAGGTATCCAAGATTTTTACCGGTGCGACGTTTACAATATAGGTTTGATTGCGCATCTTCACCTCTTGAAACTGCTGGATTTCCCCTATTTTGGTAGCATCTTTTAAGATTTCGTCGGCATGAAACATCAATTCCGTTTCGATGCTTTTGTCATAAAAGAGTTCCTCTTGTTTCACAAGCATATTAAGCTTGTGTTGAGTTTGTTGAAAATACTCAGGAAACACGTCGTGCATTTGAATGGCAACTTCTATGTAACCAAGCAGATTCCCTTGGTAATCGTCAATGCGCGTAACCAGCCCCATCACATTTTGGGTGGGATTCACGATATGTGTTGGGAAGATGCTATCTGCATAGTTGAAAATCCAGCCACTTTGAAAGGTTGAATCAATGTTCCAATCCAATCGCTCGATTCGATCTACTTGATACAAAATGGGCATTAACTCTTGCATATGATTGCTGTTTGCATAAATGCGTACTTGGTACAAATACGGATTCGACAATACGATTTTCTCAATGCTGGATACTTCATTGGAATAAAACTGATTCAAATCATCATAATCCAGCGATTCCCCATCGGCCAAGCGTTGCAAATATCCACGCAGGTTGGTATTGTTGACCACAAGCTGTGTAACCCTGTTGGCCATTTCAGAGGTTTTCTCAATACGCGCCACCATCTGATCAAATTCGTATTGGGTTTCTCTTTTTTTATTTTCGACCAATACATCGGTCATGCTGCTAAATAATATGTTATATAAAATGAATACGGGAATGAAGACTCCCACGAATATCAGCAATGTAAATTGCTGTCCCAACTTAAGCTTTTGCGATAACAAGGCAATGGCTTGTTCGATGTGACTTGGTTTTTTCTCCATTACTTTAACCCCAAACGCTCTTTATTGAGTTGCATTTGCATCGTTGCTGCTTCCATGTAGGTATCAAAGCCTAGTAAGTCGCGTTGGGTAAGATAATGTGCAAACAGCTGATCAAATTCTTGTTCACTTTTGGCGGTAATGAGCTTAGGCAACGTTTCTGACCACAAATCGGTCATGTGCGTGTAAATCAGTGCCTCAGGGCTTCCAGAAGGAAACCGGATGTCGTATTGTCCACGATACTGGACATACGGATAGGTCCAAGACTCTAGCTGAGCGATGGGAGGTTGAGGATCTTGCAACCACTTGGACTGCATCGCCAAATCCTGAAACATCCAATAGGCATTGTCGGACCCATAAATCGCGTCGTATTCGTTGCGATTGGTCTTGAGGATGTCCATGATTTCCGCTTTCACAACAGGCTTGCCTTCAATCACGTCATACATGTCGTCTTTGATTCCAATGGAAGTGATTTT
>JBOGAI010000103.1:0-4703 GCA_051655665.1 Erysipelotrichaceae bacterium
GAACCCATTTGGGTTCTTTTTTTTTGCTTCAGAAGGAGAGCGGGTCCCTTATCCAGTGGGGAAAATAAGCCCGAGACGTTTTCCAGTGGAAAACCTTGAAACCCCATGCAGGACCCCACTCCTTTTTTCCACGGGAAAAGAAAAGATCGGGTTCTTTTTTATTGCTTTGCTATCGTTTGTGATATAATGGACTTTGCTAATATGTGAATTATGGGCTAATGGAGAAAACATCAAACTATGAAAACAATTCAAATACACAATTTGGAACAGACCAATCAACTAGCATATCGACTCGCGGATGAGTTGGAAGCGGGTTCTTTAATTTTGTTAAGCGGTGACTTGGGAGCGGGGAAAACCACCTTTACCAAAGCACTAGGCAAGCAGCTTGGCGTTAAAAAAACAATCAACTCCCCGACGTTTACGATTTTGAAGACTTATCATGGGCGTTTGCCTATGTATCATATCGACGCGTATCGCTTGGAGGCGTTGCATCAAGATTTGGGATTTGAGGAACTCTTTGATGGCGATGGCGTATGCATTGTGGAATGGCCGCAGTATGTGGAAGAATTTTTGCCGGCAGATCGCTTGGAAATTCAAATTTTACGCGTTGACGACGATCAAAGAACGTTTTTGATTCATGGAATTGGCGATTTCTATGAGAAGATTGAGGAGAAACTATAATGAAGACATTATGTATCGATACTTCCACTACCTACTTGGTAGTAGCGTTGGTGGAACAGGAACGGGTGGTTGCGGCCTATGAAGAAGAAATGCCCAAACAACAAAGCGAGTATTTGCTTCCGGTCGTGGCGCAGTTGATGCACGATCACAATTGGAGCGTAGATGATTTGGATGCGGTATGCGTCAGTGCGGGGCCGGGGTCCTATACTGGGGTACGGATTGGGATGACTATGGCGAAAGTGCTTTGTTCCCAAAAGCCGATTGCGCTGTATACCGTATCGACGTTCTCCCTTTTGGCCGGCAATAACAGTGGACATGTGGTCATTGATGCCCGCAGCAAGAAGGTGTATTATGCTTTGGTGGAAAACGGACGCGTGGTTCATGAACCGACGCTGGAGAAAATCGATCAACTGCATTTTGACGGTCCTTTGTATGGGGATGCACACTTGTTTGGAAAAGAGTGTTCTCCGCGCAGCTTGGCTCAACATTTTGTTGCGGTAATGCCACACTGGCAACGCGTTGCCAATGTCCATGCTCTTGTGCCGACGTACATCAAGGGGCATGACCAATGATTGCGTTTTCCAAGATGGAACTAAACCAAATCGAAGACGTTTTGGCAATCGAAAAAACCTTGTACAAGGACCATTGGACGCACGAGCATTTCCAATACGAATTATTGGAAAATCCGTATGCCCATTTGTACTGCCTTCGCGATGGTGAGACACTGATTGGGTATGTAGGCTACTGGATTACATTTGAATTGTGTCAAATCACCACGGTTTCCATCGCACTTCCTTATCAAGGCAAAGGCTATGGGAAGATGCTGTTGGCGTTTGTGGAAAAGCAGGCACTGGCGCACGAGTGCGAAATGATGCAACTTGAAGTGCGTGTATCCAATGAAAAAGCACAAAGCTTGTACCGATCATTTGGTTTTGAGACAATTAATTTACGTAAATCGTATTATGCCGATAACCATGAAGATGCCTTGGTTATGGCGAAAGGAATTGGAGAATCCATATATGAAGAAATTGAAGATCCTAGCAATTGAATCCAGCTGTGATGAGACCGCAGTGGCCATTATTGAAGAAGGAAAAAAAATACTAAGCAGCATTGTGGCAACGCAAATTGCTGTGCATGAAAAATACGGTGGCGTCATTCCAGAGGTTGCTTCACGCATCCATGTGGAAAACATCAGCATTGTCATTGCGGAAGCGTTGGAAAAGGCGTCCTTGACGATGGAAGACATTGATGCCGTTGCGGTTACCCAAGGACCAGGACTGATTGGTTCTTTGCATGTGGGCGTGACTGCGGCGAAAACGTTGGCGTGGATGTATCACAAACCGCTCATTCCCGTCCACCACATCGCTGGTCACATCTATGCCAATAACTTAGTAGGAGAGATGCAATTCCCACTGATTGCCTTGGTCGTTTCGGGGGGTCATACGGAATTGGTTTATATGAAGGAACATTTCCACTTTGAAGTGCTCTCCCAAACTCAAGACGATGCGGTGGGTGAAGCATACGACAAGGTGGCGCGCGTGATGGGGTTGCCTTATCCAGGAGGTCCGCAAATCGACCGCTTGGCAAAGCAGGGGGAAGCGACGTACACCTTACCCAAACCCAAAATGCAAGATCCGATGGATTTCTCCTTTTCAGGTTTGAAAAGTGGCGTGTTGCAACTCATCGATCGCGTAGAACGTAAACACGAAACGCTGGTTCCGGCCAATTTGGCGGCCAGTTTTCAAGAGGTAGCATTGGGGCAATTGATGGATAAGTTGACGACGGCCCTTGGACACTATGAGGTCAAACAAGTGGTGTTGGCGGGAGGAGTCGCTGCGAACTCGCGTTTGCGCACCTTGGTGGAAGAAACAATGCAATCGCGCTATCCTCATTTGGCTTACATCATTCCACCACTGTCTTGCTGCACGGACAATGCGGCGATGATGGGGGTTGTTGGGTATTACGCCTATCAGCATGGGGTACGTGGCAGCTTGGCACTGAGTGCCAACCCGGGATTGGACCTAGAAGCCTTCCAATAAGCATCCGTTAGTAAAATTTATATTTTATTTCACAAAGTCAATGGGATATGGTAAAATGGGTGAATCAAGGAGGTTTTGCTATGCCGAATAGAAAAGTACCAAAAGCAACATTACAGCGTTATCCGGTGTATTTGAAGGCCCTTCGCAAGCTTTCGAACTCTGGTATTGATAAGATTATGTCCAAAGAGTTGAGCGATGTCGTCAACATTGAATCGACGACGATTCGCCGTGACTTTTCCTTTTTGGGAAACTTGGGAAAACAAGGTTATGGATATGACGTGAAGAAGTTGATTGAGATCTTTAATCAAGAATTAGGGATGGATTTTGATGAGAAAATCATTTTGATTGGGGCAGGAAACATGGGGCGTGCCTTAATGAAGTACAACAAATGGAATCATGTTGTTGGCGAAATTACATGCGCGTTTGACATCTCTCCTGACCGTCAAGGGGTGCGCTTTGGGGTACCGGTATACGACTTAAACGATTTGGAAGAAAAAATTCCGGAGGGTTGTCGCATTGCCATTCTCGTAGCAAGCCAAGACATTCAAAGTACGGTAGACCGTTTGGTCGCTTGTGGAATTGTCGGGTTGGTGGATTTCACCCATGAGCATTTCCAAGTGCCAAAAGGGGTTGCAATCAAGTCGATTGATGTGGTATCATCTATTCAAGAACTCGTTTTTGAAACAAATAAATTTTTAGACGAAAAGTAATGATTTAAGCATGCTGCAATGGAACGGTAAAGAGAGTCTCGGATGGTGGAAGCGAGATGCGAAGAAGTTGAGAGCTGAACACTTAATGAACTGGACCGGAGAACTAGAGTAGACGGTCTCGTTGGCGGCGTTAACGCAACAAAGATGCGAAAAGCTCAACCTTTTCGAATCAGGATGGCACCGCGTTATAGACGTTCCTGAACTCAGGAACGTTTTTTTATATTTAAACCAAAAAAGGAGAACAGAGTATGGAATTTATGACAGTGCGCGAACTATACGAAATGGTTTTAGCCGACGAAATGATGGAATTGGATGCCATTGGGTACTTACAATTGCAAGGGTGGGTTCGCACCAACCGCGACAATGGAAAAGTAGGTTTCATCGAACTCAATGATGGAACGTATTTTCGAAACGTTCAATTGGTTTATGATACAACCTTGGCAAACTTCGATGAAGTAACCCGTTTTTCAACAGGCTCAGCCATTACCGTCACCGGGAAATTTGTGTTGACCAAAGGGATGAAGCAACCATTTGAATTGCACATCAGTGAAGCAACGTTGGAAGGAGCTTGTGAAGAAAGCTATCCATTGCAAAAGAAACGTCACTCTTTTGAGTACATGCGTGAAATCGCCCATTTGCGTCCAAGAGCCAATACGTTCAATGCCGTGTTCCGCTTGCGTTCGGTCTTGTCCATGGCCATCCATGAATTTTTCCAAGATCAAGGATTTGTCTATGTACACACGCCAATCATTACGGGAAACGATGCCGAAGGCGCTGGGGAAGTCTTTACTGTCACAACACGTGAAGATGCAAATTACGAAGAAGATTTCTTCGGAAAACACTCTTCCTTAACGGTATCGGGTCAGTTGCATGCGGAAGCCTTCGCGCTTGCCTTCCGTGACGTGTATACATTTGGGCCAACCTTCCGTGCGGAAAAATCCAATACGTCACGCCACGCATCTGAATTTTGGATGATCGAGCCGGAAATTGCGTTTGCCAATTTGGAAGACGATATGGATTTGATTGAAGATATGATAAAATCTTGTATCGACTATGTCATGGACAATGCGTATGAAGAGATGAACTTCTTCAATACGATGATTGACAAAGACTTGTTGAATCGCTTGAATAAAGTGCGCAACTCTGATTTCAAACGCATGACGTATACCGAGGCGGTGAACCACTTGTTGGAAGCACCGGTGAAGTTTGAATACCCTGTACAATGGGGAATGGATTTGCAATCGGAACACGAACGCTACATCTGCGAACAAGT
>JBOGAI010000104.1:0-2438 GCA_051655665.1 Erysipelotrichaceae bacterium
CGGAATCCAAAAATTCATCGACTTCGGTCGCAGCATATCCTTTGAAGTCCACATTGAATTGCTTTTCAAAAATATCCTGTACGCGAAGATGCAAACGTCGTTCCATTTCTATCACCCCTTATATCATCGCAAATCCGCCAAAAAAATGCAAGTGGAAACGAAATGAATCTACAAAGGATAGCAAAGAGTTAAAAAATGAGCTATAATGTTGTAGGTGATGAAATGATTAAATATCCAAATCGCAAAACCATAACGGCAACGCAAAGCGTACCGTATCAACGCCGCGCGCGGGGCATGTCCCTTGAACAGGACATCAACGAAAGCAATGCGTTTTATTTAAGTCGCAACCTTGCGATCATCCACAAAAAGCCCACGCCCATCCAGGTGGTCAAAGTGGATTATCCCTCACGAGCCAATGCGAAAATCGTCGAAGCCTACTACAAAGTGCCCTCAACGACCGATTACAACGGCATTTACCGTGGCAAGGCAATCGACTTCGAAGCAAAAGAAACGAAAAACAAAGTTTCTTTTACATTCAAGGGCATCCACCCCCATCAAGTCGAACACCTCAAAAAAGTGGTCGAACATGGCGGCATCGGATTTGTCCTGTTGCGTTTTAGTAGTTATAACGAAACTTATTTGATTGATGCAAAAGAAGTGGTGGCACAGTATGACGATGCGAACAAAAAGTCGTTGCCCTATAGTTGGTGCAAAGAACATGCGCATTTGGTACGCAATGGCTACTTACCGAAATTGCATTACCTAGAAGTTGTTGATCGCGTATATTTTATGGAGGAAAAACAATGAACAGTAATTTAAAGAAAAGCAAGACCAAAAAGAAACTCAATGGCCGGTTGATTCTCAATTCCATTATCATTTTGTTCTTATCCTGCGTCTTAGTGGGCAGCGTTGGGGGCTTCTATGTCTTAGGAAAGATCATCGAGGAATCCCCAAACGTCAATTTGGGTGACTTTGATTCCCTGGAAAGCACTCGCGTGTTTGACAACAAGGGCGACCTGATTTACGAGCTGGGTCAAGAAAACCGAGAAAACATTACGTATGACCAACTGCCTCAAGTGGTCGTGGATGCGTTTTTGTCCATCGAGGACTCCCGTTTCTTCAAACACAACGGATTCGACTTGCCGCGTTTCATTAAATCGGCTTACGAAAACATCTTGTCAGGTTCCTTTGCACAAGGAGGTTCTACTCTGACCATGCAAATGGTCGACAACACCTATTTTGCGGAAATGGAACCATCGAAGGGTCCAATTGAAAGCATCGCTCGTAAAATCCAAGAGATTTTCATGAGTATGGATGTGGAGACCAAACTATCGAAAGAAAAAATCATCGAATTGTACGTCAACAAAATCAACTTTGGTGGACCTGCACGTGGAATTCAAAAAGGGGCACAGTATTATTTTGGTAAAGACATCTGGCAAGTCAACTTGTCAGAAGCCGCATTCTTGGCTGGGGTCATCAATGCACCAAATGCATACAATCCTTACAACGGCTACAATCCACAAACCAATGTAGACCACTACCAAGCGGCAGTGGAACGTCGTAACGAAACCTTGTATCTAATGAACTATCACGGATACATCACAACAGAAGAATACCAATTGGCGAAAAATACCGAATTGGCCTTCCAATTGGACGATAAAATGAGTATTGAGTCCGATCCTTTGCTTTCTTATATTGACATCGTCATCAAGGAAGTACGTGATTTGACGGGAGACGACCCTTATGTCATCCCAATGGACATTTACACTCACATGGATTTGGGTGCCCAAGAATTGGCTGATGAAATCATGAACGGAAAAGTACGTTACCCAAGTGGCGATGACTTGTTCCAAGTCGGATTCTCTTTGGTAAACAACCAAACCGGTGAAATCGTTGCCCTTGGGGGCGGACGTGGTTATGGTGGGCCAGAACGTCACAATCGTGGGTTTGACCTTGCCAAACAACCAGGTTCATCTGTAAAACCCCTAGTGGAATATGCCTTGGCTTTTGACTACTTGGGCTATGCAACCTCTCACATCTTCACAGACAAACCGATTACCTACCGTGGAACCAACACCGTATTGTACAATGCGGATGGCCGCTTCCGTGGTGACATCAACTTTAAAGACGTTGTCGGTATTTCTTTGAATACGCCAGCGCTTCAAACCCTTCAAGATTTGGTTGATACCATCGGAGTGAGCAGAGTGGTAACCATTTTGAACTCCATGGGCCTTGACATTGATCCAAACCAATTTGACCTTGGATACTCCATCGGAGGATCCAACTTTGCAATCTCTCCGACCCAACTTGCAGGAGCATACCAAATTTTTGCCAACGGCGGGAAATACATTGAACCGCATACGGTAGAACGCATCGAATACAAAGATGGTAGTGAAGAGGTGGTTGAGCCAACTCATGAACCGGTTCAAGTCATTTCC
>JBOGAI010000105.1:0-4496 GCA_051655665.1 Erysipelotrichaceae bacterium
TGAAGATTCCCAAACCTTTCATTTTGAATTTAATGTCACTGAAAATTAGGGTAAGCAACAAAGCCAAACCAATTTGGACGACAATGTTTACGACCCAAATTTTTAGTGTATTTCCAAACGCCATCCAAAATAAGTGAGAGCCAAATACGCGGGTATAGTTGTCCAATTGGATAAACGTTTCTGGACCAAATCCTTTGTATGAATGAAAACTCAAGTAAAATGTACGGAGTACAGGATAAATATTGAACGTAACCAATACGACTAGGAATGGGATGATGAAGTAAAAGCCTACGCGATTACGACGTTCTTGAATACCGACGTTTTTGGTTTTATTTCGTTTTTTAAATATAGAAGCCATCTCGATTCCTCCCTTTTAATATAAAGCAGGATGTTGTAACACATCCTGCTCTATCGTTAGTAAGACTACTATTGAGGCATTTCCAACTCAGGGAATGTTGCTTTTACTTCTGTGTAGAAGTCTTTCAACGCTTGTTCACGAGTTTTTGTACCTTTTTGTACTGCTTCAATCGCTTGACCGAAGAATACTCCGATTTGATCGTCATAACGAGTAATTTTAGAGAAGTCAATTTTTTTCGCTTCTTCCATGAAGAACTCATATGTTTTTTGTCCGCCAAATGCTTCGTTTTCTACGTCTTTGTTTGCTTCCAATACAGATTTGTAACTTACGATGTCTCCGTTAGAGTTTTCAGTCCACCATTGAGATGTTTCTTCATTCAATGTTACGTATTTGATGAAATCCCAAGCAACTTCTTTGTTTTCAGAGAATTCGCTGATCCCCACAAACGTACCGCCTCCGAAGAAAGAAGAAGGTCCTTTTGCAAGTCCATATTTTCCTTGCATTTCAGTTGCGTTGTCGCGAATTACGATTGAACCCCAAGAAGGCATTGCATAAGAGAAGATTTGTGTTTTTTCAGCGTTTGGATCTACTTCTTCAAGTGCAGTCCATTCCGCATGCATTGGAAGTTCACCGTTCATAGATGCGAACCATGCAGCTGACCATTCAGGAGCGAATGCTACCAATTCTTCTTGGTAAAGTTTAACCGCAGCATCCATATATCCTTCACGAGCGCTTGTCATCATCAATTTTCCATCTTTAACCCAAGGTTCTTCCGCGTTAGCAAACCAACGAAGTGCCCCAGTATCTCCGAAGATGCGGTATCCAGCAGCAGCCAATTCTTCTGCTGTTTTTTCAATTGTCGCATAGTCTTTGAATTTTTCAGAAACGAATTCAGGATCATCGTTACCCCATACCGCTTGAGCAAGGTCACGACGGTACGTGATGGCACCTGGTGTTACTTGGTAAGAGATTGCACGAACGTTTCCGTCTGTGTCTCTACCTGCATCGAATACATAGTCTACCAATAAGTCAGAGTATTTATCTGCATCATAAGGTTTGTCAGACAAGTTTGTGAAGAATCCAGCATCCATGAAGTCTGCTAACATTTGTGGTTCCCCTACGATAATGTCCACTTCATTTGATCCAGAACCCAAAGTAGTATTGATTACAGTAGCGTAATCTTTTGGTTCGATGATACGTACTTCTACGTCCACCCCTGTTGCTTCTTCATAACGTGTTGCGAATGTTTCCAAGTCTTTTGCAAGAGTCCAGACAACGAGTTTGTCCCCTTCTCCTACTGTGTTTTTCTCACCTGCGCAAGCAGTCAATGAGAACGCGGCTGTCATTGCCAATAGGCCAGCCATCGCTTTTTTAAAGTTCATTTTCTTCCTCCTTTGATTATCAATCAATAACAAATATGAACTACTTGTTACCCTAATTGTAACGGCTTTCTTTTTTTTATGAAATGGTGCAAATTTTAAAAAAGTGGCAATTTTTTAAAGGGTAATCTTTAGTGTAGCGATTGAATGTGCAGCCAAATGCACTGGCACATTATGCTCATGCAAAGCCACTTTAAAGTCTAGGTCTTTTTCACTGCGATTCAACATGACGACTGCGATGCTGCCATCTTCGTTTTCAAACGCACACGATTCAACGTCGCTGCTGTAGCGTGAAAGGCCAATACGTTTGGCATTGGGTTCAATGTAGCGTGAGAATTGACCGATGTAGTAATAGCTTAGCTGTAATTCGAGTTGATCTTCTTTTGGATCGCACAAAATAGGAGCTGCACAGTAGTTGCCTACATGGTTGGGTCCCCCTTGCATGTCTAACAACAAGTTCCAATCCACAAATCCATGCATCCCCGCGTTTAAGTTGCCAATAATGTCGTGTGCATACATTTCCGCATTGCTGACGGGATCATGCAAAAAACGGCTGTATTCAATGCATCCTTCAGAGAATAAAAGCAGCTTGTCCGGATACAATGCATGAATCATCTCAAGTGCTTCAAAGTGGTCTCCACCATACCAGTGAAACGCGACTCCGGCTGCGTTGGTTTTGGTTGTTTCGTTTTCAAAGGTTGCGACCACACGCTCAAACATATCGTCCTTGTTGTGATCCCATACTAATACTTTAATGTCATCCAACCCTTGTTCTGATAAAGCGGTGGTCA
Organism: Erysipelotrichaceae bacterium; assembly: GCA_051655665.1. Classification (GTDB taxonomy): domain Bacteria; phylum Bacillota_I; class Bacilli_A; order Erysipelotrichales; family Erysipelotrichaceae; genus JBOFMT01. Next base: position 2,529 of record JBOGAI010000105.1, read on the forward strand.
TGTGATCGGCAATGAAGGTTGCTTCTTGTTGCGGACTATACAAACACGAATCCCATGTTTGCTTGGCCATTGGCTCATTTTGAATGGACAACATGGTAATCGGAATGGTGCAAGCACGCAATTCATGAATGTATTTCGCAATGGTTTTGGCCCATAGTCCATAGTATTCTGGCTTGAGTTCCCCACCGTGATTCATCTCATTGTTGGTTTTCATGAACGCAGGCGGAGACCATGGAGAAGCCATGATTTGTAAGCTTCGCTCACTCATGGCAACCGCTTTTTGCATAAACGGAATGAGATATTGATGATCGCGTTGCATTGAGAAGTGGTCCAAATTTTCATCTTCCAAGCATGCATAGTTGCCAAGTGCAAAGTCACAGCTGTTTAGATGAGTTCTGCCAAGATTGTAGTGCAATCCCTCTTTGGTAAAGTACGCATTGAGCAATTGGGTTTGATTGGCACTGGATAGTTGGGCAAAATTGTAGGCTGCTGCCTCCGTAAATGCTCCACCAAACCCAAGGTGGGTTTGGTAGGTCATGGAAGGATACAAACGAACCATTTGATTGGAATACCCTGTTTCAATTGAACAGGGTTGTGCATGCCATTTTTGTTGGTTGGCATAATGGGTGGTGTAAAGTGTGGCTTGTTTCATTTTAGGCAAACTCCACTTCGATTTTAGCATAGTGCAAGTTACGCACGTTTTGTGCGTATTCTCCACGTAGTTGTGATGCTTGTAGTCGATGTTGTTGGTTCTCATGATCATGCAGCACGTAAGACACCACACGTGGGTGTTGTTTGTCTGCCACATGAGCAAAGTGATAAACGACTTTGATTTTGCCAAGGAAGGTCGTGGTAATGTCCTCTTTGAGTAGATACGCAGGAATGCTAGGTTGCAAACGACAGACCAATTCCCCCTCTTCCATCGTAAAGGGATTTGCGCCAAACATCATGCGCGTCCAAATATCCAAAAACTCGGCGGTAGATCCGCTTAAGCGAGCCACAAACCCACGCCCATGAATGCTTTCATTCGGATTGGCACTGCTTGCGATAAACGAAGAGTTTTCCAAGACGCTTCTGCCATAGACCTCAGGGTCCAAGAAAGGCACAGCGGCATTGTAGAAATCTTGTGCAAATGCATCACTCAAACCCGCTTTTTGCAACTCCAACAAATATTTGTACTCCATGTGCAGCCAGATGGATTCATTTTCCAACCAGCCTGGAGTAAAGGCTTTGGCACGTCCAATTTCAAAGCTAGCCTCTTGTAAGGATGCATTGACCTTATACATCTTTAATTTGGAATCGTACAAGCCACTATGTTTGATTCGCTCATACATCTCGCGTTTTTCTTGTTCGCTACGTCCAAGTTTCATCCAGTGAACCGGACCTTCAAGGAATAAAGGCATTACAATCGGGCTAAACGCTTTGGCAACAATGCCGTGTTCTGCTACCTCATACTCACTCACTTCATAAGCGAAGTATGTTGGACAGATGCCGTTGGTGTACGTCATGGCGCGGTTGATTCCCGCATCCACGACACACTGCATTGCTTCTAGCACGCGTAAGAGTTGGGCAGTGTCCATGGAAACCCGCGTACCGCTGATGGTGTGCGCCGTGATGGCACGATAGTGCTCTTTTGCATCGTTGATGTTGTTCCAGTGCGTCATGCCTGCTTCAGGAGTAAATGGAGTTTGATGGAAGGTGTTGATGATGGGGTGAAGCGTTGTCAATAGCGCATGCATCTCTTCGTGCAGTGAAAGGGTCGTCGGGTATTGCTTCAACTGTGTTGTGACAAACGCCAACATGCGTGACAACTCGCAGCTTTCGGCAATCGAGGATCCAAACAATCCAGGAAGACCATTCAAGGCATCGTACCATCCCGGTTTGCCCCCTTCAAATTCAATTCCCATCCCATAGGCGTCAAGCGCGGCATATTTCAGGGTGCACATTGCAACCAATTTTTCCATCAAG
>JBOGAI010000106.1:0-13808 GCA_051655665.1 Erysipelotrichaceae bacterium
AGCGGGTCTAGGTATTTTATTCTGCGCTTTGTGTTTCCTTGGTTTCACGCAAGCGCGTTTGCAACGCGATGTATTCTTTGCCAATGGAAATAAACAAAGCAAACAAAGGCACCCCAATAAACATGCCGACAATGCCAAACAAACCGCCCCCTACTACAACGGCAAACAAGATGAACAAAGAAGGCAAGCCTAGCTTATCTCCAAGAATAAGGGGTCCAATGAGGTTTCCATCCAGTTGTTGCAAGGCAAGGACAAACAGCCCAAAGTAAATGAAATAGAGGGGATTGATGATGGTCAAGATGATGAGTCCAGGTACGGCCCCAATGAAGGGTCCAAAGACCGGAATCATGTTGGTCACCCCCACGATGACCGAGATGAGCACGGCGTATGGCAACTGCAAGACTTCCATCCCAATGTAGCATAAAATCCCAATGATGAGGGAATCAATGGCTTTGCCCACAATAAAAGAATTAAAAATCTCATTGGCACGATTGCCTACACTCAACACGTAGTGTGCATAGGCTTGGGGCAACAAGGCAAACAACACCTTGCGAATCATTGCGAGGAAACGCTCTTTGTCAAGCAGCATGTACGCCCCTGCCATGATTCCTAACACGACGTTAAACAACGTCGAGGTAATTTGCAACGACGCCATCAAAAGGCTTGGAATCACGTTTTGGATGAAGTTGGTCAACTGGTTAAACAAGTCTTTGTTTTCAATTCCAAGCAAGGAATTGAGCTGTGATAAATCCAAGTTGTTTTGCAAGGCAAATTCACTGACGACGCCACGGAAACGTTCAATATACTCCGGTGCTTGGTCAATGAACGAACCAATGGATTGCACGAGTTGCGGCAATAAGATGGCCATAAACAACCAGACGACACCTGCCCCACAAAGCAGCGCAGCCAAGACAGCAAGGGTACGTTTCAAGGACGTTTTCAAACGCCAGCTCCCCATCACTTTGGTTTCAAAAAACATCATTGGCTTGTTTAACAAAAAAGCAATGGAAAACCCGATGATGAACGGAAATAACAAATCCATAAATCGTGACCAGTTGGTGCTCAGCTGATCCAAGTGTCCCAAACTGTAATTCAACAAAATCCCCACAATAATCACAGTCCCAAGGGCAATCGCCAAGGAGCGATGCTCGGGAAGAATCTTTACTTTTTTCATATTTTCTCCTACGCTTACCAAAAAGCGTTTCCTTAAAAGATACGGTTGGACCCTTTATATTCTGCTAGTTCCGACAAGGTCACAAGTTGATAGCCTTGTTGGGTCAAATACGGTACTAATTGTTCAATGGCGGTAACGGTTGAGCCATAAATATCGTGAAAGAGCACAATGGCCCCATCTTGAAGACCCTTGATGGTTTCCTCAAAGATACGCTCAGGTTTGCGGATAAGCCAATCTTGCGTATCGACATTCCACATGACCACCCCATGATCGATTTTCTCCACCAGCGTTTGGTCATAGCTGCCCCCAACGGGACGATAATAGGACACCGGTTGTCCCGTTGCCTGATAGATGATGCGATCGGTGCGCGTGATTTCCTCTTTGATCTTTTCCAAATTGGATCCGTTGTACGTCGTATGCGCATACGTGTGGTTGCCTATTTCATGTCCCTTGAGGGATAGTTCTTGAACCAGTTCAGGATGTCGTTCCACCTGCTGTCCCAACATGAAAAAGCTGGCCGTTCCATCATATTGCTCCATTATCTTCATAATACGAGTTAGGTTGTCTTTATTGGCCGGTCCATCGTCAAAGGTCAAGGCGATCATCGGTTTATTGGGATCTAAAATGCGTTTGGTTTTTTTGATGGGATAGTGCGGATACAGTGAAGGGATATTGGGATCTTGCAATAAGATGTCCTCTTTATGATCGACATACAATACTTTCCCTTCGTCAAACACGATGCCATCTTCTTCGATTTGAAAATCTTCACCGACTCCATCCTGTTTGAGTTGTTCATATTTGTCTTTGTGAAAAACATCTTTGAGTGAAAGCGGCAGATCTTGGCGCAAATCGTATTGCAACGGTTCCAACAAATGCGCTTCTCCATCGAGTTCTAGCTGAAAGCGTATGGTCAAGAAGCGATCGTACGCAATATAGGTTTCATAATCCATAAATGCCGGAAGACCACTCTTTTGTACTTCACTGACATACAAGCCAATCAAACCATTGAGACGCTCGCTTTGGTAGTGGGGATAATGAATCGATTGACGAAGCTCTACGTCATGGACACTCACGACCTCTTCAATCAAGACATTGCCTTCATGGCCACGCTTTGCCCACACCCCGTTGCGCAACACCAGTGCACTGCACAAAAGAACGGCTGCCACTCCAATTATGATTCCCCCACGCATGAGCATTTTTACTGCGCTGTGGTGGGTATATGGTTTTTGCTTCTTCTCTACCTTCATATGATTCCTCCACTACAATACCCTCCCATTCTATCATGTTTTCCTTGTTTTTTGGGGGGCAGTTTGGTCTTTTTTTTGAACGGAATCTTCGCTTTGAAATCCCACTTTCGAACGCTTTGGGGAATATCACATATTATTTCAGTTAAAGTGTTTGCCAAATAGGTTCAAAAAGCGTATGATTATACAAGTGTTTAAAGGTGGAATCAATATGACAAACAAACAAAAAATTATTAATATCGCCGTAATCGCCCACGTTGATGCAGGAAAATCTACGTTGGTCGATGCGTTTTTAAAACAATCCGGAGTCTTCCGCAGCAACGAAGATGTCGCGGATTTGATTATGGACTCCAATGATTTGGAAAGAGAACGTGGGATTACCATTTACTCTAAAAACTGTTCTGTAAGCTACAACGACGTGAAAATCAACATCGTCGATACGCCAGGCCATGCCGACTTCTCAAGTGAAGTAGAGCGAATCATCAAAACGGTAGATACCGTAATCTTGTTGGTAGACTCTAGTGAAGGGCCAATGCCACAAACGCGTTTCGTACTTCAAAAATCACTAGAACTTGGCCTTCGTCCCATCTTGTTGATCAACAAAATCGACAAAAAAGACCAACGTGCCGCAGAAGTGGTCGACATGGTTTACGATTTGTTCTTGGACCTTCATGCCAACGACGAACAATTGGATTTCCCAATCCTTTATGGGATTGCGAAACAAGGAATCGTTCAACGTACCCTTGAAGAAGAAGGAACAAGCATTGAGCCATTGTTCCAAACCATTTTGGAACATGCCCAAGCATATCCAGATTTGGATGAATCTCCATTGCAACTTCAAGTATCCGCATTGGCTTACGACGATTACATCGGTCGTTTGGGAATTGGCCGTGTGTATGCCGGAACCATCAGCGAAGGTCAAAGCATCGCCGTTTGTGATGCAGATGGCAGCATTCGTCAAAAAAGCATTTCCCAACTCTTTGTTTACCAAGGGTTGAAACGTGTCAACGTAAAAACGGCAAGCAGCGGGGACATCGTGGTAATCGCAGGGATCAACGACATTTCCATCGGCGAAACCCTATGCAACCGCGACAACATTTTGCCAATGCCATCGATTGCCATCGAGGAACCTACCTTGTCGATGAACTTCATCGTCAACAAATCGCCATTTGCTGGCCAATCCGGAAAATACGTCACTTCACGTAACATCAAAGACCGTTTGGACAAAGAACTTGAAGTCAATGTCGGATTGCGCGTGGAAAACACCGAATCCGGAGACATGTTCAAAGTAAGTGGACGTGGAGAATTGCACATTTCCATCTTGTTGGAAAACATGCGTCGTGAAGGGTATGAAATTGCCGTATCCAAACCAGAAGTCATCATGCACCGTGACGAACACAACCAATTGTTGGAACCGGTGGAAGAAGTCATCGCCTTGGTACCAAACGATTATAGCGGAAGCGTCATTTCCAAATTGAACTTGCGCAAAGGAATCATGGTCGACATGGACGAAGAAAACGGCTATACCAAAATCATTTATACCGTTCCTACACGTGGATTGTTGGGATACCGCTCGGAATTCATCAACGATACGCGCGGAGAAGGAACTTTGGTTCGCCGCATCGCGGGCTTTGAACCTTACAAAGGTGAAATCATGCAACGTAGCAATGGGGCAATGATTTCTACCGAAACCGGAAAATCCATGACCTATGCCTTGTTTAATCTACAAGAACGTGGTACGTTATTCATTGAACCAGCCACAGAGGTTTATGAAGGAATGATCATCGGGATGAGCGCACGTAATGTGGATATGGATGTCAATCCAATCAAAAACAAAAAATTAACGAGCATTCGTTCTGCCGGTGCAGACGAAGCAATGCGTCTTGTGCCTGCTAGAATCATGACATTGGAAGAAGCTTTGGAGTTTATCAATGACGATGAACTTGTAGAGATCACACCTGATGCCATTCGTTTGCGTAAAAAAGGGTTAAAACCACACGAACGCAAAGCGAAATTCCGCGAAACCAATGCCTAAGCTGTCTTATGACAGCTTTTTTTAAAAAAGGAGAATCGTATGATCCAACTATTTGAAGGTAAGATTGCGGTAAAAGCCGCCTTGTTAGGCAAACACCGCGAAGTGTATGAACTCATCGTCGATGAAACCAAACATGACAAAGACACCCGTTTCATTATTGCCAAGGCTCACGAAGCAGGAGTACCCATAATCAAACTCTCCCGCTCAAAAATTGATGCCCTGGCCCAAGGCAAAACCCATGGGGGCATCCTATGCAAAGTCGGAGACTACACCTATGACACCATTGCCAATCACCTAGAAGAGGGCTTTATTGCGTTGGTCGATGGCATTGAAGACCCCTATAACTTTGGCTACATCTGCCGTTCCTTGTATGCAGCGGGGTGCACGTTGCTTTTGGTAAAAGAGCGCAACTGGTTAAGCAGTGGCGATGTGGTCGTCAAAGCGAGCGCAGGGGCGAGTGAACAATTGCCCATTGCCTTACTCGAAGAGGATACCATTGACACCTTGAAACAACACGGCTATCGCTTCGTATGCGGCAATCGCAAAGAGGCAACCAACTTGTTTGAAGCCGATTTGAAAGGCAAAATCTTGTTGGGCGTCGGAGGAGAAATGCGTGGCCTTTCCGCGACCATTGCCAACCAAGCCGACCTCAATGTCTTCATCCCCTATGGCAGCAACTTCCGCAATTCACTCAATGGCTCTAGCGCAACCAGCGTGATCGCCTTTGAAGTGTATCGCCAAAACCACTAGAAAAGACGTCTTGCGACGTCTTTTTATTTGCGTTTCTTCGGTGGGAGTACCTCAATGGCTGGCACGTTCAAGCGCAAAAGCGCATACAGCGAGTCCACTAGAAAGTAAGCACCATTGAATTCCATCACCACGCTTTTTGTGGCATCGTGCAGGTACACGTCGACAAACAAGGAAGTTTCTTCCTTGTTCCGATGCACAATCATCGTATAGTGTTGATACCAATCCGTGGTAAGGGAGTATTCTTTCGCAGCGTTGAATTCGCGGATGACGCGTTCGATGATGAGCGGATCATCCAGATTCACCAGCGGTTCTACCGGTTCATACTTGGATGGAGATTTGATGTGTGGATGAAATTCGAGTGCGACCACCTCTACCGGATTGATTTTATCGGGTTGCTGCACATCGCAGGCAACCAAGAATCCGACAAGCAGGAAGAGTGCTATTGACTTTTTCATACCATCACCTCTACCTTTGTTATAACGCGGTATGGGCGGATAGCAAGTATTATGCTAGTTTTTGTTGTAAAAAGTGGACTTTTGCCCCCAATAGATTGGCATCATTGCCAAACTCGCATGCCAACAGGACGGGTTCAATTTTATGCAAGCCCGCGGTGCTGACCTTGGCAATGGCTTGCTTTAGCGTCGCGATAAAGTCCTCGCGGGTACTGATGGCTCCTCCCAAAATAATGGCTTCTGGGTCATAGCTGTATTGCACATTGATGACTCCAATGGCCAAATGTTTGTAGAAAGAATCGACCAACCCTTGGTAGTATGCATCGCCTGCTTGTGCGCGTTCAAAAATTTTGCGACCGTTGACATCCTTTTCACCGGTTGCCTCTTTGGCGGCTTTCACGATGGCTCCAATGGCACCACAGTGCGACAACGTCGTCAAACCGTTGTCTCCCGCAATGAGCATATAGCCAAATTCGCCCCCATACAAGTGCGCCCCGTGGTGCACTTTTTTGTCTTTGACGATGGTTCCCCCAATGCCAGTACCCACGACCATAAAACAAGCATCTTGCATTTGTTTGCCAGCGCCGTATTGCATTTCGGCCAAAGCTGCGCAGTTCGCGTCGTTTTCAATCGCCACGTCCAATTGCGTTGCCGCATGCAACTCTTCAATGAAATTGGGTCCATGAATGGTTTTGAATGCACTCGCCCCATGAATGATGCCGGTGTGGACATCCACACTGCCTGGTGCCGAAATGGCAATGCCATCCACGGCATATTTTTCCTGCATCCGCTTGGTATACCCAATCATCTGTTGGAAAATGAAGTCGACGTCATCCATGACTTCCAAAGACTCCTTTTCTAGAAAAACATTGTCCTCACTAATCAAAGCCGCTTTCAATGACGACCCCCCTAAATCAAAACATACTAACATTCGCGAATCCTCCTTCTATCCTTTTGTTCTTGAATGATCAATCCAGTTTTTGAATCTGTTTCTTGGCTATTTTTTCAAAGCCATCCCCTTGGTAGACAATTTTCAATTCTTGATTCATCAGGACACTTTGCACATGCCCCTCCTCCAAATAGTACCCGATAATGCTATGGTTTGTATAGTTGTCTTCGCCATTAAAGTAGTGCGAATTCAAATTCATTTCCACCGTTGCGATGATATTGAGGTGTTGGTCCAATACAAAGCAGACCATACGCCCTTCTTGCAACTGGAATTTCTTTAAATTATGACGTCCACTACGCAAGATGTAATCGTTGTCTTCTTGCACCAAATACACGTCATCATCAATTTTCGAAAACTCGTGCAACAAAAAGTTGAAGGCCGTAAAGTCTCCCACATGTTTGTCCAAATAAGCATACGACACTTGCGGCAGCAAGTCGGGCAAAAAATGTCCGTTGTGTACGACTTGTGCACCTTCCAAGATGAGTTTGGGCACATCGTAAAAGTAAATGGGTTTGCGCACATCCGGATAACTAGGCGTTGGCGGCTGATTGGTCAAAACAAACAATTCACGGTGCTCCTTGGCCAGCTGACGCGTAATCGTATTGATGCCCATTAACGGGTGATCCCCCATGATGTACACGGCCGTATTTTCATAATCGGGTTGTTGTTCCAACTGCGTCAAGAAGGCATCGAGTTCATCATCCAGCGTCATTGCCGCCTGTAAGATGCCATGCATTTGGCCGTATTTGCCTTCGATGCGTGGGTCCACCAAGCCATCGGGAAAGTGCAGGTCGAGGGTCAACATGGTTACATTGTACGGTTTGCCCGTTGCGCGCAACTCCTCAAGCAACACAGTCGCTTTCGCAAACAAGTCCGCGTCGTGCACGCCCCATTCACTGCGTGGCAAACTGGCATCAAAATCGTGAACTCCATACGTTTGGTAATGATTTTTCTCAAAGAAATTGCCTTTTCCGGCAAACAACAAGTCTCCTCCATTGAGGTAGACTTGCTGGTAGCCGGCTTGATGTAAAATGTTGCCGATGCTGGTCGCTCTGCTTTCGGTAATATTGGCAAATACGTTGTTGCCTTTTAGCCCAAAATAGTTGGGCAAACCGGTTTGCGTACCATACAGTGCCCCCATGGTGTAATCAATGCCACCATAGGGCACATAGTGTTCGTAGACATTCCAGCGTTGCATCCGCTCTTTGAGCTTGGGCATGAGCCCTGGAAAATAATCTTCGTTCAAAAAATTGTTCTCAAAGCTTTCCAAATAGATGACAATCACGTTTTTCCCCGCACTCGCATGCAAGGTTTCTTCCAGTTGGTAACGCTCTTGAAAGTCGAAATCTTGTTCGATCTCGGTGATGGTTTCGGCATTGTTGCGAACAACCAGTGCCTTGACGGTTTTCACCACGTTGTACAATACCCCATCTTTGCTAAGCGAAAACAACACGATCATCACTACAATGGCCACATGTGAGAGCAGTTGGGTTTGCGAAAAGCGCACAATTTGATCATCATTCAAAAAGATCAGAATCAGCGCAATCACATAACCCACGACCACGGAAATGGTCAAAGGCAAAAAGGTCGTAAACATCATTTCAATGACTTTACGCTCGATATTGGCCGCAAAGGCCAACGAGAAATGCGTTCCCTTGGCATAGATGGCCCCAGCATCCAAAATCAAAAACAACAAATAGACTCCGGCAAAAACCGTTCGAAACAACACGGTGGGAATGAGGGGATATACCAACAACCCAAACAAGACATAGATACCCAAACTAATAAAAATCACATCGTTCCCTCCTTAACAGTTGCGCGATGAATCGCAAATCCACATGCCAGCAATACGATGGCCAAAGGCGTCAGCTGTACGCTCAAATCGTTCATGGTGGCGCCAATCAAAAAGGCAAACAAACTGTATCCAATGCCATACGCCCACCCCTTCGCGCTGTCAAAGGGCGACGTTGCTCCAAAGCGCAGGCGATTTTCATAGTGAAACAGTCCAAACAGCATCAGCCACAACAACAACGCTGGCAAACCAAAGGCATGCACCAATTGGATGTACATGCTGTGGGGCTTGTCGACATGAATAAACACTTCATAGGCCAAGCCAGGAATTTTCCCTAGCACATCATTTTGCGGAACATAAAAGGCATACGTTTCTGCTCCTTTGCCAAGCCACAAGCAATCCCGCAGCAGTGGCAACGAAACGGACCAAATGTAGCCGCGACCAGAACCAAAGGACTGGCTACGAGCAAACCCCCATTTTTCCACTTCAACGATGGGGTTGGCTCTTCCTTGTAAATTATATAGCATATACGTGCCATCATCGACAATCATTTCCACATTTCTTCCTGAGATGTTAAAACCAAAACTGATTGGGGAAAAATACTCAAAACGAAATGCTTCATAGGGTTCGCCAAGTTCGACGCGCTGACCCACTTGGGTATACGGCAGCAACGCACCGGTTTCGTCAAAAAAGGACATCTCCTTGGTGGTTTCGTTATAGACCAATAAAACATGTTGCGCATCCATTTCAAACCACAACCCTTCCGGGACTAGCCTTACCCCATCCAAGTCGTTCATGGACGTATTGACCACCTCTTCTGAATCAAAAAAGGGGTCCAAGTCGTTGCCAATCCATACCCGATTTTGAAGCAACAAGGCAACGCCGATCCCAAACATCATTGCCAAACGTACCAACCGTTTGCTCCATAGTGGAAACAAAAAAAGGCTCGCTGTTGCTAGCGTGATGACGTACGCAACCAAACCGGAAATCGATTTGGACCCAAGCAACGTAAACAGTACCAAGCTCCAAAACAAGATCATGGGTACCACTTTTTTCTTTTCCACAATCAGTACCTGATACGTCAGTAGGGGCAACAGTGCACCACAGTAAAAAGAGATGTAATTGGGTTGGGCTAACGTACCATAAATCAAGTTACCCCCGATATGCGATTGAAAGTTGGGTAGACGCTCCCATACCCACGGGGGTGAAACCACATACTTGAACCACGGTTGCATGAGCAAATCCCGTCCCACAAACTGGGTAACCCCCACCAAGCAGCACACGAGCAAACTCATCCACATAAACACCATGATCTTGCGCACTGCCGCAACGTCCCGTACCGTATCCAAAATATACCAGTACATGACCCCATACGCAAGCCAGGTCAAGGTCCCTTCAAAACGGGAAAAATACCCAAACCACACAAAATCGTGTAACAAAGGATCGCTTTGTATGGCACTAAGCAGTACAAGGCCCAAAAACAACGCGACCAGCACGTAAGAGTAGTGAAACCGCAAACGATGCTGTTTGACTTTGACTTGGTACACCTTTGCGCCAATGGCCCAAACCGCACTGATCCAAATCAAAAAGGCTTTGTGGAAATTATAGAAATCATAGGTTGAATAGGTAGCCGGAAACCAGTCCACAAAGGAGAAGTCAAACGACATTGGCACAATGTAAACCGTAAACAGGGTAATGCCCGCAAACAAGTAGATGGGATACAATTCATAGTGACGTTGACGCATCGTTCCACCTCCCTTTTTCCCATTATACCAAATTTTCCCAAACGATAAAAAAAAAGAGACTAGATTGTCCCTTTATTTCCACGTAATTTGCGTTGACGCATGGTTTGTTTGAATAAATTGATGCGTCCTGCAACCATTCGCACGTGTTCGTCATTGTGAAAGCGTACAGGATAGGCTTGCAATACCGACATGATTTCCGAGAACGGATAGTCTTGATACAAGTATTGCACCACATCACTTGTCAAATCCTCCGCCACATTTTGGTGTAACCCAAAGTTGAGTTGGAAGTATTTTTTAAGTGCCACGGTTTCACTGTCTGCTTCATAGTATTGCACATCCGCATACTTTGCGAAGATTTCCCCTTTTGGCAGGTAGAACTCATGCGGTTTCGCTTGTTCATAGTACGCGACATGTTGACCATGCAAACTCATTGCATACAAATAGTCTCCCTCTTGTCCAAAGGCAACCAATTTGCGATCGCTGAGTTGCAAGACTTGGGCAAGGTGTTGGCTTTGAAATCCTTTGTGGTAGTGTTTGTACAATTTGGCTACGTCCTCTACCTTCACCACTCCATACAAATGCAATGCTGCCTGAATGACTTGCAAGTAATTATGCATGCTTTTCGCTTGTTTGTGCAAAGGGGAAAGATTGTATTTGGACCATTTTGCTTTTTGATCGCTTGGCAAAACGATATAGTATTGTCCCTCACTTTGAATCATGAACACCATGCCCAAGTTGATCAAACGCAGTGCCAACTCAAAGTCGATGGCCTTGATGTGCACTTTGCCGTTTCGCCCCAATTCTTGGACGGCTTTGAACTCCACACTCGATGTCGTCAAATACAATTCTTGGTATGACGTCTCGGTGAACACCATGTCGCTGACAAAGGCAATCAAATCGGCTTTTTTTAATTTGGAATAGCCTTTGGCTCCGTAAATACGACACAAGTCTTTTAAATGATCCAAACTCAAGGTTTGATAATAGTCTTGTACGGTAGCACTTGTCTCCAACGCACTTCCAAACTTTTGAAAGGCGTTATCGTAGTATGTTGCGGTTTCAATTTTATACATAAGATCCTCCATCGTGGTTTGCTAGTTCTCTAGCGGCACCAACTATTATACCAATTTCAGCGCTTTTGGGCAAACGCTTTTTAACTCAGCGTTTGGCTGTATAGCGAGCGTTGATTGAGTTCGTACAAGGAGTATCCTTTCAATTTTCGACTTTTCACAAACTGAAAATAATAGTCCATGGTGGCCACAAATTCATTGCTTTGTCCACGATCTCCAAACCCGAAGTGATACAAGGTGCAAAGTTCAAGCAAAGGATGGTGTGAATCTTCGTTGATGAAGTTTAAACACGCATCACGTACAAACATGTGAGCGTAGCTGTGTTCCACCTGAAAACTGGTCGCCACAAGCACCACCGCTTCTTGCAATGCGTCCTCCTCTTCAAAAAACAACGGATCGGTGTACGCATAAAACAACGCAGCATCGGGATGATAGTATTCCACTTTCAGCAGTTCCTGCTTGGAAAAATAATCCGCCAAGGGCATATGGGTCGCAATGGTATCCAGCCCGACAAGGGCGCGATTGTATTCCCACGGCAAGCCTTTCATGATGCAAAGGTCGAGCAATTCCATGTATTCTGGTTTGGCAATGGCAAAGCCACCGTATTCATAGAGCAGCGTCCGCATGGTGTCATGTGGCAAAACCCCATACAAATGCAACGCAGCCGACACGGTTTCAATGACCCGACGGCTTTGCGGGATTTGATCGCGATCTTGGGGTTGCCACTGCGCAATGGCCGTTTTGACCTCATCAAACAAACGCAAATAAAAGACGCCTTCTTCTTGAACAGTATAAATCAATGACAGGGTAAACAAGCGCATCAAGTAGTGATACTCCATGCGTTCTGGACGAACATGCGCGGCGTTCACGCTTTTTTGAAGCATTTCAAATTGACGCTGGGTGCTTGTAATGCACAAGGCCAACAGATGGATGCGCGACGTCGCTGCCTCAAGAATGCGCTCTACTAGTTGTGCAGAGCTCATTTGCTCACTGTGCTCCATTTGATACAAATACCCCAGTGCCACCAAATCATCGCGTTCTTTGTGTTCGAGCGCCGTTTTGAGACTGCTATGCTCAGACACGAAAATTTGATAGGTTGCATTGAACATCGGTTCATGGAAGATGTGATACATCGAATCCCTCCTAGCGCTGTTTCATCATGGAGAAGCGAATGACGCCAAGAATGACAAACACCACACCCACCATGGCTATATAACCAAACATGAAGGTGTCAGACAAAATCGTGTCGTTGAGATACAAGTCAATGGCATACAGCTTGCGATATTCAAGAGCAAACGTCGAGGCATTGCCAAAAAGCGACTGCATCAAATCGGTAAGGAAAATACGACGCAACAAGCTGGCACTTTGCGACACCGGCAAAACGTTTGAAACCCATTGGACCACACTTGGCATGATGCCCATCGGTACATACGCCCCCGTCACAAACCCAATCATCGTGCCCACCACGGTTGCATAGGTCCCATACGCATTGGAGCTCTTAAAGAAGGAGGCAATCAGGGTCAAAAAGACACAATTCACAAGAGTCGCGAGCACCATCACGGCGCCAGTTTGACCATACTGAACGAGGGTGAAGAGTGCTCCTCCACTATAAAGGATGTACCCTTGGGCGACAAACAAGATGAGGGCACCAAATACCAGGGTAATCAGGGCACTGCTTGCCACATACGAAAGCAACATTTGCCAGCGTTTGATGGGGGCGACCAAGAAATCACTCAGCGTTCCTTTTTCAGCGTCTTCGACCATCCGACCCAACACGCCAATGGGGATGGTGACCAAGGAAACGGCTACCAAGCCTGCCATGACCCATCCGTTGACAAAGGGACGAATTCCCTCGATGGTGCCCACATAGGCTTCAATGTTTTTGACTTGCAAATCCGACAAGAAAAAGATGTATAAGCCCAAAATGATGAGGACGGACAAAAAGGAAAAAAATACTTCGGCTTTGTTGCGCACAAACATGTAGATGTTGCGCTTGATCAAACTAACGATGACCATCTTCGCGAATCTCCTTTCCTGTTAAGGCGATGAACACTTCATCCATCGTCCCCTGCTTGATTTCAAAATCGGCAATGACGTTTTGCAATTCGTGGACCACACGAAATGCCTCAAAGCAATCTTTCATAATCATGTAGTAGCGATCACTGACCCTTTTTGGTCGGTAATTGGCCAACAACTGTTCACTGACTTCTGGTTTCAGGCGCAAATACAAGGCCGTCTTTGCATAGGTTGCTTTTAGATTCATTGGGGTATCATGGGCAATGATGGTCCCATTGTCAATGATGGCCACTTGATCTGCCTGATCGGCTTCATCCAAATAATGGGTCGTCAAAAAAATGGTCGTCCCTTTTTCTTGACGCAAAGTTTGAATGGCCTCCCACACATGCGCTCTGCTTTGAGGATCGAGTCCGGTGGTCGGTTCATCCAAAAATAGGATTTGCGGATGGTGCATTAATGCTTTGGCCAAATCCACCCGCCGTTTTTGTCCGCCGCTCAAGTTTTGGTATTTCCGTCCCAGCAAGTCATCAATACCCAACTTTTTCGCCAAATGCTCCAGTTGTTTTACGGCGTCTTTTTTGTTC
>JBOGAI010000107.1:0-11404 GCA_051655665.1 Erysipelotrichaceae bacterium
ATGGAATCCACATACGGTTCTTTGATGATTTCCTCTTCCTCATCCGTGCTCGAAAGCAAAGAGGAGTTGTTCGCCAAAAATTGGTCAAAGTTGAGGTTGTACCGTTTCAAATCGTTGAGTTCATCGATTTTGACGCTGCTTTCGTATGCTTTTTGCATCATGGCCAAACTTTGCTCATAATCGCCCAAGGCTTCATAGGTTAGTGCCAAGCGTTCATAGGCATCTTTGAGATGCCAAATCATGGAGTCAGAAAGCTTCAACAATTGCTTATAGTAGTGCAGGGCATACGTGTAGTCTTTGCTTTTGTAATACAAGTCGCCAAAGCGCATGAGCAAGATTTGTTTGTAGTAGGGAACGCTAAACTCTTTGGCACGCTCCAAGAAGACTTCATTGGTGCGATTCAAATATTCCAGTCCAAGTTTGAAATCACCGTTGGTACGGATTTCGTATTCGGCACGCAACCCATCCACCACGGCGCGGCGCATTTGGGGATACAAATCAGCTTCCAGTGGCAATGCAATGAGCTCATCGAGGTAGCGCGAAGCCTTGTCGAATTGTTCGGCTTCTAATAATGCAATCACATAGTAAGTCAGGCATTCAAAACGCAAGGAAACCGGGGCTTTTTTGTAGGCGGGATGCTGGCTTGCTTTTTGGAAATACTGTAAGGCAAGGGTAACACGAGGGACTAGGGCAAAGGCTTTGCCGATTTCGATGATGGCAAGCACCTCGAAGACGCCCTTTTTTGCCCGGTTGGCAAGTGTTTGTGCTTTGAGGAAGTGTGCGATGGCGCCCATCGGATCTTTGAGCAACGTTTTGGAAATGAGTCCAAGTTGCAAATAGAAATCAAGGCTGCGCTCGGTCGTATTTAAGGCTGTATATTTTTGGGCATAGGCATAGGCTTCATACAGGTGTGCTTCAAAGATTTCGTCTTTGGAAAGCGAAATGGTATGCAAATACAATGCTGCTAGGTTTTCATAGTCAAATTGGGAAGCAAACAGTTCTTTGATGTGAGGGAACTCAGCCATGAGCATAGTAGCATCTTTTTGACGATACGCAATGCTTGCCAATAGCAATAAGGCACGTCCTTCATAGCTTTTTAGGTCGAGTTGTTGTGCTGCGTGCATGGCTTGTTGAGCATAGTCTTTGGCCATTTCGTACTCACCACGCTTGTACGTGTAATAGCCTAGCGCATACAAGCGGGTACAACGCCCTTCCTCGTTGAGGTTGTCTTGCAAAGAGTCCAACGCCCAAGCATAGTAGTCCTGTAATGCACTAGTGGGATCGACGACATGCACGACTTGTTCAAGAAGGATAATAAACTCATTGGTGCTGTAGGGTTTCATTTGCATTCCCCTCCTGCTTCATGGAAGCAAACCACTCGGTTTTTGCCACTTTTTTTGGCCATTTTATTGGCCTGGGTGGCCTGGTCGAGCAACACTTCCAACTGGTCCGCACTGCCATAGGCAACCCCGATGGAAACCGTCAGGATGTTGATGGACTTGTTGACCCGATGTTCAATGTCAAGTTTGCGGATGTTGGCTAGGATTTGTTTGGCCGTAATGATGGCGTCTTCTTTCATCATGTCGTACAAAATGATTGCAAATTCCTCACCACCTACTCGGGCCAAATCATTGTGGCTCAAATCGATGGAATTGCGCAAAGTAAAGCCGATTTCCGCCAATACCTGGTCGCCTTTGATGTGACCGTAATGATCGTTGTATTTATGGAACCAGTCAAGGTCAATGAATAAGATTGCAGCATCGTGTTGTTTCGAATCGGGAGCAAGGCGGCGCTTTGCCATTCGGGTATGAAACCATGAAACCGTGTAGACGTTGGTTAAACGGTCCAAAATGGCAGTATCATCCAAGTGGGCCGCTTTGTGTTTTACGTCCATAATGGTGGATTCCAGTTCGCGTGGAATGTGCAAGCTTTCCATCATATAATCGGTAATGTAAAGTTGGTACGTGCGGGTGCTGAGTTGCTTGGCGCTGTAATATTTTTTATAGGTATCAAGCGACAAGCGATTGTTATTGAGCTTGTTGTAGCATTGCGACAAGGATAAATATAGTTTTGAGAGTTCAGCGAAATCTTTTAGTGTCATAGCGTATCCAAGGGCTTGGGAGTAGTGTTGCAAGGCATCTTCTACGTCACCACTGGCGAACAGGTAGTCGGCCAAGAAGGTTTCCAAGTACATGCCGATTTCAATGCCAGCTGGAGTGACCTGTTGTTCGACGGTCTTCATCATACGATTGAGGGAGGCCAGCTGTGAAGAGTTCAACAAAGGATTGTTGAGTACTTCGATTTTCAAACACAAATAGTCGAAGAACAATTGGTCCGCAATGGAGTCGTCGATTGCGAATTGGTATTTGCGCAGCTTGTTCATATACAATTCGATGAAAAAGAAATCTTCTTTTTGAATGGAGATGTCAAGTAGGTGCAAATAGATGGCAAAGCGCAAGCGTAGATTTTCACGGAAATAGGGCATATTGAGGCATTCTAAAAAAGCCGAGATGGCCTCATAATGATTGCGATTGGCCGCAAGGGCTTGGGCGATGCTTAGGCAGGTGATGGCGTTGAATGGTTTGGAGAAGTGGTGTTTCTCTTTTGCCAAATTAGTCAAATGATAGACAACCAAGGCATAGTTGCTGCGGTCGAAGTACAAGGTAGAGCTAAGATGATGTTCGCGAAGGGCATCGAGTAAGTAGCGTTGATTCTCTTCATAAAGTGCTCGGTAAAACATGCTTCATTCCCCCTTTGTTTTGGTATGATACGAGCGAAATCCATTCGGTATGATAAAGATGGAAAAACAATATGAAAAAAAAGACTTATATGCTCATTATAAGTCCTTTTTGTGTTTAAAACAACGTAAAAACACGTGCTTTAATGGGATTGTAACAAAGATTTGCGATAATGAGTCGGTGAGATGTTCATATATCGCTTAAAGGTGTTGGAAAAATGGTTTTGACTGGAAAAAGAAAGTTGCTCCGCGACTTCTTTGATGTTGAATTCGGGATTGCGAAGTAGCACGGTGGCGTACTCGATTTTGGATTGCAAGATGTATTCCTGTATGGATACCTGATTGGTTTCGATGAACAGTTTATACAAGTAATTGGGGGTAATGCCCAAACTTTTCGCAATTTGAGTCACTTTGATGGCCTCATGCAAGTTTTGTTGCACGTAATACTTCGCCTGGTGCACGAGCTCCTCTTTGCTGGAAAAGGAAGAGTAATGCAATTGGTGAAGGGTAGGAATGGCATTTCGCATGCGCAACATTTGCACCAACAAGCTTTTGGTCAGCGCATTCACGATGATTTGGTAGCCATAGTTGGCCCCGGTCGTTTCCACAAAAATGGATTCCATGGTATGCGCAACATTTCCACTGAGTTTGCGAAATACATAGTGGTTGTTGAAGTAGACTAAAAACTCTTTGATGCTCTTGGTCGGTGTCAGTTCGAAACTGACGTAATAATAGGTGGTGTTGCGATCTTGGATTGACAACTCAAAGGTGCTGTGTGGTGGGACCAAGACCAAATCGTTGCGGGTCAAGATGTGTTGCTGTTCCTTTTGTGTAAACGTTACTTCCCCTGATAAGACAAAAAATAAACGGAAATAATCAAGGCGAGGACGTGTGTCGCTCTCCCTCCATTTTTGGGCACATTTTCCGCAATTGATGACGCGTACTTGCATCTTTTCAAACGACTGTAATTCTGATTGTGCCTCGATTTCATGCATTGGTTTCAATACATTCATAACGATCCCCCTAACTCCCTACAAACAATGCAGGATCCATGTATGCAGTCTTATTATACTAGGTTGTGATAAAATTATCAAGCTAACAAGTCACTAGATTGAAAAGTGGGTTAGCCAGTTAGCACTTTTCGGTTGACAGTGCTAAGAGGTTGCGTTACAATGTTAGCAGACGTTAGAAATGAGTGCTAATGGAGGTGAAGGTGTGGAAGTGCAATTGACACAAAGGCAAACAGAGATTTTTCGCATTATTGTGGAAGTCTTTATCAAAACGGCAGAGCCGGTTGGATCGAAAGCCTTGCTTGAATTAATGGATGTCAAACTCTCTTCGGCAACCATTCGCAATGAAATGGCTAGTTTGGAGGAGGCGGGTCTATTAGAAAAGACGCATACTTCATCAGGCAGAGTTCCTTCTACGCAGGGGTATCGCTATTATGTGGACCACTTGATGGAAAAAACGCTGGATGACTCTATTAAGTATTCATTAGCCAATATTTTTGATGAACGTCACTATTCGATGGATGAAATCATTCGCAAAAGCTGTGATATCTTATCGCAAATGACCAATCTCACCACGGTGGTTCTTGGACCAGATGCAACGCATCAGCGCTTGCAACACATTCAACTTGTGCCCATCTCTGCGTACAGTGCTGTGGCCATCTTCATTACCGATACGGGGCATACGGAAAGCAAAACCTTCCAGTTTGACCAACAAATCTCGGTAGAGGATACCCAAACGTGTTGCAACATTCTCAACGAACAACTCGCGGGGTTGATGTTGGGGCAAATTGTGGAGAAGATGGATGAAATCAAACCGCTTTTGAAAATGAAAATCGTTCACCACGAAATGTTGTTTCAAGCCTTCGTGTCGGCCTTTATCAAGTTTGCCAGCGATACGATTTACCTCAGCGGGAAATCCAATATGCTGTATCAACCTGAATTTGCCGACATCGAGAAATTGAAGCGATTGATGCGCTTGTTGGAAGACAGCAGCGTTTGGCGCTCCTTTGCTCCAAGCGGCAAGGCGCTTAGTGTTCAAATCGGCAATCAAGAACTAGAAGATATGGCCATCATCTCCAGCAAAGTTCACTTCTCGAATACGGAAGAAGGACAGCTGATGATCGTCGGTCCGAATCGGATGCCATACAAATACTTGGTTGCACTGCTTGAATATGTAAGTGAGCGCATTGAAGCGATCACCAATCAAAAATAGGAGAAAAAGCATGGATCAAAACAAAGAAGAAACGGTAGTGGAAACTACAGATTCCACGGTGAACCACGACGAACAAGTGGTAGAGCTTAGTGTGGAAGAACAATTGAATGCACGTATCGAAGAGTTGGAAAAAGAAGTGGCCACTACGAAAAACGCGTATTTCAAAGCGTATGCCGATACGGAAAATTTAAAGAAGCGTTTGCTTACGGAAAGCGAAAATACGAAAAAATACCGCATTCAATCCTTTGCACTTGAAGTGTTGCCGGTCATCGACAACCTAGAGCGTGCCTTGGATAACCTGCCAGAAGAAGAAGCATTGCGCAACTATTTGGCGGGATTCAAAATGATTTACGACCAGTTGAATGCAGCCCTGCAAAAAGAAGGGGTTGTGGAAATGGACGCTTTGAATCAACCTTTTGATCCCAACAAACACCAAGCCTTGATGCAAGAAAGTGTTGAAGGGGTGGAACCAAACATGGTTGTGGAAGTACTACAAAAAGGATATATGTTGAAAGATCGCATTTTGCGCTGTGCACTTGTTAAGGTAAGTGCGTAAAGGAAAAGGAGAAAACCTATGAGTAAAATTATCGGAATTGACTTGGGGACAACCAACTCGGCTGTCGCTGTAATGGATGGGGGAGAAGTAAAAGTCATCACCAATCCAGAAGGAAATCGTACAACCCCATCGGTTGTTGCGTATAAAAATGGAGAACGTATTGTGGGGGACGCGGCGAAACGCCAAGTCGTAACCAACCCTGAAACGGTTTCTTCCATCAAACGTAAAATGGGAACCAATGAAAAAGTAACCTTGGAAGGCAAAGAATATACACCACAAGAAGTATCTGCCATGATTTTGCAATACATCAAACAATATGCAGAAGAATACTTGGGTGAACCCGTGACCAAAGCGGTTATTACCGTTCCTGCCTACTTCAACGATGCACAACGTCAAGCAACCAAAGATGCAGGACGCATTGCGGGATTGGAAGTGGAACGCATCATCAACGAACCAACGGCAGCAGCATTGGCTTATGGAATTGACAAAACCGACAAAGAACAAAAAGTATTGGTTTTTGACTTGGGAGGCGGAACGTTTGACGTATCCATCCTAGAATTGGCGGACGGTACGTTTGAAGTATTGTCTACCTCTGGGGACAACCACCTAGGTGGAGATGACTTTGACAATGTCCTTGTGGATTACTTGATTGATTTGTTTAAAAAAGAAAACGGAATTGACTTGCGTGGAGATCGCATGGCGTTGCAACGTTTGAAAGAAGCAGCCGAAAAAGCGAAAAAAGATGTAAGTTCGATGGTTCAAACACAAATCAGCTTGCCATTTATCTCTGCAGGTCCATCCGGTCCATTGCACTTGGATACTACGTTGACACGTGCAAAATTCGACGACATGACTCGTTCTTTGGTAGAACGTACGATTGCTCCGGTTCGCCAAGCCTTGCGCGATGCGGGTTTGACAACCAACGACATTCACCAAGTATTGCTCGTAGGGGGATCGACACGTATTCCTGCTGTGCAAGAAGTAGTAAAACGTGAACTTGGAAAAGAACCAAATCGTTCCGTAAACCCAGATGAAGTGGTTGCAATGGGTGCAGCAATTCAAGGGGGCGTCATCCGCGGGGACGTAAAAGACGTATTGTTGTTGGACGTTACCCCACTCTCTCTTGGAATCGAAACCATGGGTGGTGTGATGACGGTACTCATCCCTCGAAATACTACCATTCCGACTTCAAAATCCCAAATCTTCTCTACGGCGGCAGATAATCAACCAGCCGTAGACATCCACGTATTGCAAGGGGAACGTCCGATGGCGCATGACAACAAAACATTGGGTATGTTCAAACTGGATGGCATTGCACCAGCACGTCGTGGGATTCCGCAAATCGAAGTCAAATTCGACATTGACGTAAACGGAATCGTACACGTATCGGCTGCAGACAAAGGAACTGGAAAATCACAATCCATCACCATCCAAAACTCTTCAGGGTTAAGCGATGAAGAAATCGAACGCATGGTTCGTGAAGCGGAAGAACACAAAGCGGAAGATGAAAAACGTCGCGAAGAAGTAGAACTTCGCAACAAAGCAGAACAATTCATCAACCAAATCGATACTACGATTGCAGATGCAGGCGATAAAATCGATGCGAAACAAAAAGAAGAAACGATGAAATTACGCGACGAATTGCAAAAAGCGTTGGATGAAAACAACATGGAGGAAATCCGTACGAAACTAGACGCGTTAGAACAAGCGGCACAAGCGGCTGCAGCTGCAATGTATCAACAGCAAGACATGGGTGGACAAACACAAGAAGCCCACACGCATGCGCAAGATGACAATGTAGTAGACGCTGAATTTTCTGAAAAATAAACGATAGTGAACCATTCTAGCTTCGGCTAGAATTTCGCTATGGAAGGAGTAAAACGATGGCAAAACGCGATTACTATGAAGTACTAGGGGTAAGCAAAGACGCATCGGATGCGGAACTGAAAAAAGCTTACCGCGCCCTAGCAAAAAAATACCATCCGGATGTAAACAAAGACCACTCGGCTGAGGAAAAGTTTAAAGAAATCAACGAAGCATACGAGACCCTAAGCGATCCACAAAAACGAGCAACCTATGACCAATTTGGTCATGCGGGTATGGAAGGTGCGCAAGGCTTTGGCGGCGCTGGCAACTTTGGAGGCTTCGAAGATTTGAATGACATCTTTGGTTCCTTCTTTGGTGGTGGTTTTGGACGTAGTTCGCGCTCTTCCAACGGTCCGCGTCGTGGAAACGATCGCTTTATGTCCATGAGAATTGACTTCATGGACTCCATCTTTGGCAAAAGCGAAGAAGTGACCATTGAAGTAGACGAAGTATGTTCGCAATGTTTGGGCAGTGGTGCGCATTCCAAAGATGACGTCAAAGTATGTCATACGTGTAACGGAAGCGGACAAGTGCAAACCCAATCACGTACACCGTTTGGGGTCTTTATGCAAACCGGTGTGTGTCCGACATGTAACGGAACGGGGAAAACCATTACCAAACCATGCAGCAAGTGCAGTGGCAAAGGCTATGAGCACAAACGCATCAAATTGGATATCAAAATTCCAGCAGGCATTGCCAGCGGGCAGCAAATTCGTGTCAGCGGCAAAGGGGAACGGGGGGCCAACGGCGGTGAAAACGGCGACTTGTACATTGAAATTCAAGTAACGCGTCACCCGGTTTTCGTTCGCGATGGCAACGACATCCGCATTACCATTCCCATTTCCGCAGTCGAAGCAACTTTGGGGACCAAGGTCGAAGTGCCTACGGTCTATGGAGATGTGGAACTAAGCATTCCTGCTGGGACCCAGTTCAACCAACAATTCAGACTGCGTGGAAAAGGGGTCAAATCCCCACGTGGTGTGCAAGGGGATCAGTACGTTCAAGTCCAAATTGAAATTCCAACCAAATTGGATCGTCAACAAAAAGACTTGTACGAGCAAATCTTGAAACACCAAGCAAGCGAGAAACCGTTTGAAAAATTCAAAAAAATGTTTAAAAAATAGTGGGCTACGGCCCATTTTTTTTCGACATTTTTGTAAAGTTTGGTATAATAGGGGTACTTTTAGAAAGAGGTGTGCTTATGTCACTTGTTGAAAATTTTTTGAATTATGTTTCGATGGATACCCAAAGTGATCCGCATAGCCAAAGTGTTCCTAGTACGGCCAAACAATTGGGGTTAGCCAAGGTGTTGGTCAAAGAGCTAGAAGCGTTGGGCTTTACGGTGGAACTTTCTACGTATGGGGTTGTCTATGCCCATATCAAAGGATTGTCCAACAAAAAAACAATCGGATTGATAGCGCATATGGATACTTCTGCTGATGCGAGCGGTGCCGATGTAAAAGCGCGCATCGTTTCGCAATACAATGGGGAGATCATTGCGTTGAATGATTCCATGCAACTTGATCCGGTTGCGTTTCCCAACTTGAAACACGTCATCGGACACGATTTGATCGTGACGGATGGTACAACACTATTGGGAGCGGATGACAAGGCCGGTATTGCCATTATCATGGAAGTAGCGAAACACGTCAGCACGCACTTGGAAGACTATGGGACGCTCTACATTGCCTTTACCCCCGACGAAGAAATTGGGGCAGGTACGGCTCACTTTGAACAAGAACGCTTTCCGGTTGAATTCGCATATACCGTGGATGGTTCGGCTTCACACCTCATTGACACTGAAACCTTCAACGCAGCCAGTGCGCATCTGCTCATCCATGGCACCACGATTCATCCGGGTAGCGCCAAAGGCAAAATGGTGCATTCCTTGCTCATTGGGATGGAATTGGAAGCATTGCTTCCCGCCTTTGACAAACCCCAATACACCCAAGGCCAAGAAGGCTTTTACCATCTGATTGAAATGCAAGGAGTATGCGAGCAAACCACGATGCATTACATCTTGCGTCATCACGATGCGGCTGCGTTTGCGAAACAAAAACAATTCATGCACGATGCGGTTGCGTTTTTGAACCGAAAACATGGGAATTGCATTGAACTGACAATGCAGGATTCTTATGAAAATATGGCGAATTACTTGAAGCATGATCGCACCTGTGTAGATTTAGCGAAACAGGCGATGTTGCAATTGGGTATCCAACCCCAAGAGGGGAGCATCCGTGGGGGAACGGATGGGGCACGCCTGAGTGCACAGGGATTGTTGACCCCACACCTGGGAACGGGCGGCTACAATTTTCATGGACCTTATGAATATGTATCCATCCAAGAGATGGAGCAAAGCGTGGCCATCATCAAAACCATCTTAGAGATGGCGACACGTTAAAGGGGAAGCATATGGAGAAAATTACGAAAACGAATATCAAAAAGTACGGACGTAAGTATGTTTCCTTTATTGGGGTACTAGGCAATGCAACACTGTACTTGGTTTTGGGGTTGTTGTTTTTGGTCAATCGCTTTTTGGTCGAAAACGTTGTGATTTATGGAACCATCGGCTTGTTTGTAGCGATGGGGATGTGGAAACTCATTGAAATCGGGGTGCGAAAGGATAAAACCTTGCTTTCGGTCAACATCTTTTTGCCGCTGTTATATTTTGCCTTAGCCTTGGCAATCTTCTCGTTTGAAGACGTCTTTATCAACATCTTCCCATGGCTTTTGGTGTTCTTGGTTTTTGTGGAAGGCATCGTAAAAATTGTATCGTGGTATTTGTACCGTGAAAATCGCGTCAAACACCGCCTGCGCTTGCTGTTATCCGGTTTGATTTCATTGTTCTTTGCGGTGGTTTTGATTTTCAATCCAGTATTTCGTTTGTCGATTACCTATGTAATCATCGGGGTGTACTTCGTCTTGCAAGCCATCTTGCTCTACATGACCGCTTTTAGCAATCTCTACCCACAACGGGTGGATCAAGTCAAAGGCAAATTCCGTTTGGCGTTGCCGGTGGTCTTTGCGGCCTTGATTCCGATGAAGGCGTTGCGTGAAATCAATGAATCGTTCAGCAGTGACGATTTGGAAATTGCGAACGTAAAAAAAGACGCGGAAGTTGGCGTCGAAGTGTTGGTGCATATGTCCGAACGTGGCTTTGGCAAAGCGGGCCATGTGGACCTCATCGTCGATGGGACCGTCATTTCCTATGGTTCGTATGACAAAGAAAACTATCGTTTGGGTGCCGCCATCGGTGATGGCCTCATTTTTCAATGCAAGAAGGAAGACTATGTCCCCTTTGTAAAGGTGCGCAGTGGAAAAACCTTGATGTGCTTTGGAATCCATCTTTCGGCGAAAGAAAAAGAATTGCTTTTGAAACGCATTGAAAAAGTCATGGAAGGAACGTACGAATGGTTCCCGCTTGCCATCAGTGATCCTGCGCAAGACGCTCATGATTACAGTTCGGATTTGTATCGTGCAACGGGAGCGCGGTTCTACAAATTTCATTCCGGTCCTTTTAAGACCTATTTCGTACTCAACACCAACTGTGTGCAGTTGGCTGACTATTTGCTCGGGGCTGCAGGCATCAACCTCATTAACCCAAGTGGGATTGTCACTCCTGGTACGTACATGGATTTTTTGGAAAAACAATACGAGATTTCAGGAACCCCTGTCATCACTCGTACCATCTATCGCTAAAAAGGGATGCGCAGCATCCCTTTTGCTTTTAAAGGAGTCGGTTGACTTTGGCCAACGTTTTTTTGCCATAACCTAAAAAGTGCAATGCTTCAACGGGAAGCGCGAAACTGGTCAAAAATGTGGCCAACCCCTCTTCTAAGGAAGAAGGGGAAGCCTCAACGCTTTGATCGTGAAAGTCTGGAAACCACAAGTCCATCAGTCCACAATCAACCAGTCCTTCATAGCGCCCACTGACCACAATTTTGTCAAATTCTTTGCGGATTTGGGCAGGGGAGAGTTGGTTTACCAAAGGTAAGTGCGCGCGTAAAGCCGCATAGGTCGTT
>JBOGAI010000108.1:0-7807 GCA_051655665.1 Erysipelotrichaceae bacterium
TGGTTTTTCAGGTTGATTGGTGCTGATTTTGACCAAAGAGTGGTTTCCATTTAGATAGTATAAGTACTGATCTTTCTTCGTTAAATTTTCCGGGAAGTACACAGAGTCATACACCGTTTCACTTTCCCCGGGAAATGTAACGTCCACGTTTTGAACGCCATCCCACGCATACAAATCATCCAGTTTGTTCCAGTACATACCCGATTTGGAATAAATGGTTCCCTTAAAGCCTTCTGATACCTTTTGAAGTGGTCCCTCGATTCGTGTCCCTTGCAAGGTTTCATACGCCGCTTTCGCACCAAACATGTTGAAGTGGTGATCGGTTTTGAAGTAGAAATCGTCCTTGCCCTGTTCAAAAGTTGGCAATAAATTGACAAACTCACTTCCAAAAAGTGCTTGGGCTTGGGTAAAAAGCACTTTTTGGTCAACGTCATACGAAACGGACGGTTTGCCTTCACTGACCTGAGTGGCACTTGGGATGAGCATCAAGCGGGTTGGGATGGTTTGCGTATCGAAAAATGCTTTTACCAGATCCAAATTGCGTGTAAAGCGTGCTTCATCGTATGTCACAAAACGTTCAATCAAGGCATCGCTACTACCAAAGTAGACTCCGTTGTTCTCCAATTTTCCAAAGCCTTTCTCTAGTCCCGCTTTTAGTCCAACCCATGCGTCACGCGCGATAAATTGGTCGGTAATATATTCTTCGTATTCCAGTGAAAACGTGTTGTTCAAAACCTTTTTCAATGTAAACGTTGGCTTTTGTGCCAAGGTACGATTCTCGTTCTCACTGAATGCCTTGTCAGTGGAAAACACATTAAAGCAAAATAATATCGCAAGAAAACTACAAAATACTACAATGTTGAATTTGTCTAAACGTTTCATAGTGTTCCTCCTAAAAACGGAAATACAAGAATGGGTTGTAGCTCGCATCCACGATATACGCGGTACATACAAGCAGCAACAACACAATTAAAATCGGTTTAGCCCATTCCCATTTCTTCCCTTTGATATGGGTATTCCACAAACGACTTGGCACAGGTGTTGCCGCGAAGAGAGCAACCCCAATCAACAAGGCATAGTTCGCAAGCAAATACAAGGATTGCGGATCCACAATGCCACTGCCTTGTAGTCCGACCATGACTTGTAGGTAATCTCCAAGTCGTGCCAACGATTCGTTGGCAAACAGGGCCCAGCCCAGTGCAATCAAAATCAAAGCATAGGTGTGTTGCAACAGCATGGGCGCTTTTTTCAACCATTTCAACAAGAATAGTTTTTCGATAATCAAAATGATTCCAAAGTAAAAACCCCAGAGTATAAAGTTCCAGCTGGCTCCATGCCACAAACCGGTCAATCCCCATACAATGAGCAGATTCACGATTTGTCTAGCCGGCCCTTTTCGATTCCCTCCTAGAGGGATGTACACATACTCACGAAACCAAGTCCCCAGCGAGATGTGCCATCGGCGCCAAAACTCGGTAATGGAGCGTGAGATGTATGGATAATTGAAGTTTTCCAAGAAGGTAAAACCAAACATATGGCCAAGTCCGATGGCCATATCGGAGTACCCCGAAAAGTCAAAGTAGATTTGCAATCCAAACGCAATGATTCCCAGCCATGCGCCAAGAGTGGACATGGATCCAATGGACATCGCGTTGATGGTATCCCACAGCAATCCTATTCCATTGGCAAAGATGACCTTCTTTCCTAGACCGACCATAAAACGGTCAATCCCCAATGAAAACTCATCAACGGTTTCTGTGCGATCAGCCAACTGTTCCGCTACATCTTTATAGCGGACAATCGGACCCGCAATCAGTTGAGGAAACAATGTTACATAGGTTCCAAAATCGGTAATCTTGGGTTGCGCCATGGCATCCCCACGGTAAATGTCAATGGTATAAGACATCGTTTGAAACGTATAGAAGCTGATTCCAATCGGCAAGGCAATCCCCATCGGTTCTAGTGCGGTGAAGCCCAATGAAGCCAAGTTGACTACGATGAAATCGTAATATTTAAAAAACCCTAAGATACTTAAATTCAAAATCACAGAAATAATCATAAAGCGCTTCGCTTTGGCGCGATCTTCATTCAAATACTGTGCCACTTTCTTCCCGTTATAATAATCAATAAAAATTGAGACAAACATAATCACGATGTAGACGGGTTCCCCCCACCCATAAAAGATTAAGTTGACAATCAATAAGAATAGATTACGAAACTTAAGCGGTGTACAAAAATACACCGCTAGTGTTAATGGTAAGTAGATGAATAAGAATAAGACACTACTAAATACCATATTATTTACTATTTAAATGCGTCTTCGATGATTTTTACGATCGCATCTTGTTCTTCTGCGATTACCAAGAAGAAGTAGTTTCCTTTTTCGATTTTCGCAGCATTTTTAACCAAATCATATTGATCTGGCAAGTATTGAGACCATGTTGCATCCAAATCTGCCAAGCGTTTTTCAACACCCGCTTTGACTGCATCCATTTGTCCGTCTTTTACTTCGAACATAGCAATTTCACTTGCTTGAACCATCATCATTGGAATTTTCACAACATAGCTTTCCAATGCTTCTTCCGCATTGATTCCATATACATCACTCAAAAGTGTTGCATCCAAGTCCATTGTACCTGGGAATCCGATTTCTCCTGATTCGAACTTTTCAACAAGTGTAGCATCCAATTCTTTCAAGTCAACGTTTGCAGTGTCTTTTGCACCACACCCTACCACAGTAAGCAACAATGCTCCAGCAGCAATTAATTTAGCGATTTTCATAGTATTATATCCTCCTAATACGCTTACATTGTCCCTAATTTCCATAAAAAAAGCAAGTCATCTTGGATAACTTGCTCTAATCTTGCTATGAGTTTCTTAATCTTTGCTGCTCCACTCGGGAACTTCATTCCCACGACGAATCAAGACACACTTCTGGAAATCCGTTTGGTTTAGGAATTCCAAAATGGAGCGCTCTTCTTCTGGGGTACAGCCAATCAGCAATTTGACTTCCACGTCTTTTTTCAAAATGTCGGCTGCGATGGCCACAACATTGACCAAGTGTTCCTTTTTACTGCCTTTGAATACATCAATGGGCGCTTGATCCGCATTGATGGTTTCCGTTAGATAGCCATAGTCCACAGGATAAATCAGGTTAGAATACTTGTAGTGACAAGAATTTCTTGGACGGTCGATGACCAATTTACTGGAAAGATATAAAGTATCCAATTTCTGCCAAAAATACGCATTGTTTTCATATTTGTTCATGTGCGACCTCCTATTTGAGTACGATGACTTTGTCCGGGGTGATATCCTTCAATGAAGCACATCCCGTCAATAACATCGTTTCTTCCAATTCCATTTTCACTTTCTCTAACAACATTGCAACGCCATCCGCTCCGCCACCAATGGCACTGATGGCCATTTTTCTACCCATCAAGACACCATCCGCGCCTAGAGCCAGCGCTTTGAATACATCGCCACCACTTTGAAATCCACCATCAATCAAGATGGTAAGACGATTGCCCACCGCTGCTTTGATTTTGGGTAACACTTCGATGGGGGCCAAACAATCGTCGAGCACACGTCCTCCATGATTGGATACCACAATGGCATCCGCTCCCGCCTCCAAAGCTTTGAGCGCTCCTGCTACGCTGAGGATTCCTTTGACAATCAACGGCTTTGTTCCACAGGCTTGTTTCATCCCTTTCAAATCGCAAACACTTTTGCTTTTGACCGGGGTAGCCGATTTGCGCAAAATCGTCAATCCGCTCGCATCGATGTCGGTTGCAATCGCAAAGCAAGCGTTCGTTGCCACTGCTTCTTTGATTCGCCACAACGTGTCGTCATCATGCCAAGGTTTGATGGTCGCGATTCCGCCATACTGTGCGATGGCTTCTAGTGGTTCCCGAAACATTTCCGGATACATACCATCACCGCTAAACGCAAAAGAGCCCACTCGAGCACATCCTTCGCAAACTTGCATGTTGTACTCTCGATCGGTAATGTCCGCGCCATAATTGTTTTTCACTCCCGCAATGGGAGCAGCAAACACGGGTAGCGTAAACGTTTGACCAAATACATGAGTGGATGTATCGATGGGTCCATCCTCTTGAATACTATCCATATTAAAGACGACTTCTTTCAACTTTTCAACATTACGGATAAAAGAACGTCCCGTTCCCTTTCCCCCTACACCGGGGGTTTCTCCCGCGCAGGCAATTCCATTACATACTTTACAGCAACGACACTTCGTTTGTCGCGTGCGCGCTTGATTATATACTTCTTGATACGTTTGCATATTACCACCTAATTCTTACTTATAGTATACCTTTTTTTATTTACTATGACAACTGCTTTTCACTTAAATGTCATATTATTTTCATAATATTATGAAAATTCTTTCAAAATGAGTTGATCCAGCAAGTCGTGTTCGCTTCCCACCACGCTTGATGCCATCGCAAAGATTTGCAGACACGCCATTGCATCACTTCGCGCATCGTGATGATCCAGTTCGATATCGAGTAAATCCGCCATGGTGTTGAGTCGGTGATTGGGAAAACTCGGAAAGACGCGCCGTCCTACGCGCACCGTGCACGCATACTGAAAGGGAGGCAACTTCACCTGATACAGTCGACAAAGACTAGAGAGTACGCGGATATCGAATTCGGCATTGTGCGCAATGACAATGGCCCCTTCAAATAAAGGTGCAATTCGGGTAATGACTTCGAGAAAAGAGGGTTCGTTTTCCACCATTTGTGCTGTAATGTGGTGGATTGCAATGTTGCGTTCATAAAACATCCCATAGGCAGGATGCGGTTTGATCAAGAACGCTTCGCTGGCCAACAACTCGCCATCTTGCATCAAGGCGTAGCCAAGTGCACACGCACTTTCACTTGCATTGTTTGCGGTTTCAAAATCAATTGCTAGAATTTTCATGGGGTATCCTCACACTTTATCTTTTCATTATATGCAACTTTCTCTTGGCTTTCAATGCTTTTTTCTAAAAAAAGACCTACCTTCAACGGTAGATCTTTCACTTATGATTTGCTTTTTGATTGCGGTGAGACGTCTTTCAACAAGCGGATGGAGTTCAAGATGGCCAGCAACGACACGCCGACATCTGCAAACAACGCCATCCACATTGACGCCAGCCCAAGCGCTCCAAGCACCAGCGTAATGGCTTTGATCGCCAATACAAATACGATGTTTTGGGTTACGATGGTCCGCGTTTTTTTGGATAGTTGAATCGAATGGGCAATCGATTCCAAATCATCATTGAGCAAAATGATGTCTGCACTTTCCAACGCCAAATCCGATCCCATTGCCCCCATTGCAATGCCAACATTGGCAAGAGAGAGTGCGGGAGCATCGTTGATGCCATCCCCGATGAAGGCAAACTGTGAACCGCTTTCCTTCAGCGCTTCTAGTGCCTCTAATTTTCCTTGAGGCAACAGCTCTCCTTGATAGGAGTCAAGTTGCAAACTTTCCCCTACGTGGTCGACCACTTCTTGATGGTCGCCACTGAGTAAGTGAAGCTTGATGCCCATGGCCTTCAAGTCTTGAACCGCTTGATATGCATTTTCTTTGATTGCATCTTCCACGACGACCTTCCCCATCAAGGTACCGTCTTTGGCCAAATACAAGCCTTCACTACCAGGTTGGACCCCAAAGCGCTGCATGAGTCGGGAATTCCCAAAGCCATACTTGGTATCCGCTACCACACCAACGATGCCTTCTCCACTGTACTCTTCAATGGACGCGGTTGGAAGCAGTTCCCCTTCTGCATAGCGGGCAATGGCCAATGCGATGGGGTGCGTTGAATGGGCTTCTAGCGATTTCAAGATTTGCATCATATCATTTTGACTTCCCTGCCAACATTCGATGGAAGTAACTGCAAAGTTCCCCTTGGTTAACGTACCGGTCTTGTCAAAAGCGATGGTATCGAGATCTTGCAACGACTCCAAATATTGTCCCCCTTTGACCAACACCCCCATTTTACCCGCTTTTCCGATTGCGGCGAAAAAGCTTAGAGGAATGGAAATCACCAATGCGCAAGGACATGAGATTACCAGAAAGATCAGTGCACGATACAAGGCATCGTGCCACGGCGTATTCACCAAAACCAACCCGACAAACAACAGCAAAGCAATCCCAACCACACTTGGCGTGTAGACTCGAGCAAACTTGGTTATAAACTGTTCACTTTTTGCTTTTTTGCCACTTGCCTCTTCCATCATTTCCAGCATTTTCGCGATGGAGGAGTGCGCCACATCGGCAACGGCTTGCAACGTAATGGATTCCCCTTTATTCAAGGAGCCCGCATAAACCACATCGCCCTCTTTCAACAACACCGCTTTGGACTCTCCTGTCAATGCACTTTGATCAAACCAGGCTTCTTTGTGTAGCAAAACACCATCCAACGCAACTTTCTCCCCTTTGCGCACGACCATCACTTCCCCTACTTTGATGTCTTCCGCCTTTTTCTCAATGAGCACGTTTTCCTCTAAGACATGAACACTGTCCACCTTTAAATCGACCAGCTCATGAATGGCATTGCGCGACTTCGAAATGGCCATCTCTTGAAACAGTTCGCCAACTTGGTAAAACAGCATGACGGCCAAAGCCTCCGGTGCTTCCCCAATAAACAACGCACCCAACGTCGCGATTGACATCAAGAAATTTTCGTCAAAGAAATCGCCTTTCAGTACATTTCGCAGTGCCATAAAAAGCACATCGTATCCAATCAGCACGTAGCCAAGGAAATGAAATACACTGTTATCAAACCCATACCCGAGTGCCAATAAGGCAAGCGCTGCAACAATGCGAGCAAGTTGCTTGGTGTCGACACTGCGTTGATGGTTTTCCTTCTTGACCGATAGCGTTACCCCTTTTTCGGTCTCATCAACAATTTGTTTCACATCATTGAATAACAAGTCAGGGTCCAAGTGCTCATAGGTCATTTTTATTTTCGCATTGATTGCATCCACGCTGACCATGCTGACTCCTGGCAATTTGCCCAGTTTCGTCTCGATTTTCGCCGCGCAGTTCGCACAGGTCAATCCCTCGGTATATATTTCAATCTTCTTCATACGCCCTCCTCAATATGTTCCATCGCCATCGTCAAAAGCCCTTCCACATGTTCATCTGCGAGGAAATACTTGATATTTTTCCCATGACGTTCATAACGCACCAAACGCGCGTTCCGCAGTGCTTTCATTTGATGTGAAATGGCGGATTGTGACATCGATGTCGCCAAAGCAATATCGCAAACACACAACCCTTCTACGAGCAAAAGATTTAAGATCTTGAGTCGCGTCGGATCGTTGAAAATCTTAAAAAAATCAGCCAGCTGATTGTAGAAATGGGGTTCATGCAATTTTCGCACAACCTCTTCAAGGTGTTGATTCCCCACCCCCGCACATTGACAACTTGTTTCCATATTCCCTCCTCATATGAGCATCTGTTCATATGTTCATAATATACTTTATTCGTTCCCTTGTAAAGCGAAAAATAAAAAGAACTACCTGCGTAGTTCTTTACATGGTTTCTCCAAACAGTTTTGCTTTTTGAAAGGCAATAAACTTATATCCAAAGGCCACAATCAATACGGAGAAGGTTCCATAGATACAAACCCATTTCCACTGCGTAAACAAGGGAATCCATTTGCTTAGAAACGCTAGTTCAGCCTCCTGCAAATACAAGCGAAGCAGTACTTGCTGGCTCACATCTGCAAGTAAGGTAACAAGCGGTAACCAAAGCAAGTATTTGATTTGCGGATGGATTTGCTTGCGCAAGACCACAATCA
>JBOGAI010000109.1:0-3423 GCA_051655665.1 Erysipelotrichaceae bacterium
TACCACCTAGCATGGACGAATTGGAGCGTCGCATTCGCGGACGCCGCAGTGAGCCAGAAGAAATCGTTCAAAAACGGTTGGGCAAAGCGGCTGGTGAAATCAACAAAAAAAGCGAATACCAGTATGTGGTATGCAATGATACGCCGGAGCAAGCAGCGGCGGAGATTAGCACCATCATTCGACAAAACATGGGAACGGAAGTACTACTGTAACGTAGTGCTTTTTCTTTTTATTCAGCCAAACGACTCCCTTACCATCCCCAAGCCAATGAACTCGGCATCAAAGGCTTGGAATTGTGGCTCTTCGTTAGGTTTTTAGCGCATAAAAATGATATAATATGCCAAGGAGGTTTTTCATGATCGTAGCCCAAGTTCTAATTCAACATGCCACTCACCAATTAGACAAAACGTTTACGTATGCCGTAGACGGTTTTTGTGTGGAAGTGGGGATGCGTGTAGAAGTGGAATTTCGAAACCGTCGCATCTTGGGGATGGTCATGGCCCTTGAAACGCTGGAACAGCCCCCTGCGTATTCCATCAAATCCATCGTAGATGTGGTGGATGAGCAAGCCGTGTTGCCGGACGAATTTTTTGAGCTGGGTCGCTGGATGGCCGCACGTACGGTCTCTCCTTTGATGGCCTGTTATCAGGCGATGTTGCCCCCAGTACTCAAAGCCAAGAAAAACAATCATCGCATCAAACAGGTGGAAATGCTGCGCTATGTACAAGAAGTGGAAACGAAAAGTGGCAAGCAAAAAGCGGCATTGCTGTATTTGAAACAAGTCCAGACCATCGAAAAAAAGGAATTCATCAAGCAGTTCAAAACCAGCGGACAAGCCCTAATACGCATGGGCGCTGCACAGCTCTATTATGAAGAATACAAGGCGATTCTGCAAAACGATGCACTCCATCCCAAACAAGTGTTGCGTGAGGATCAACAAAACGCATACGATGCCATCATCCGATACGATGGCGTAAGCTTGTTGCATGGGGTGACCGGTAGTGGGAAAACCGAAGTGTTTCTTCAACTGGCACAAGCCATCCTAGAACAAAACCAACAAGTCATCGTGCTTGTACCCGAAATTGCCTTAACGGCACAGATGATCGAACGCGTAAAGGGACGTTTTGGCAAACGCGTCGCCATTTACCATTCACACCTCAGTGCGCAGGAAAAATACGAGCAGTTTCAACTCGTGAAACAAGGCGAGGTGCAAATCGTGGTCGGCACTCGCTCCGCCATCTTTATGCCCTTTGAACGCCTGGGCTTAATCGTGGTGGACGAAGAACACGATGGCAGCTACAAACAAGACGTCAATCCACGCTACCATGCCATTGAAGTAGCAAAGTGGCGCGCAACGCGCCATCACGCCAAAGTGGTGCTGGCCAGCGCGACGCCATCCATCGAAAGCTATGCCCGTGCCATTAAAAAAGTATACCAGTTGGTAGAATTGCCAACGCGCATCAATGAAACGATGCCACGGGTGGAAGTGGTTTCCATGCTAGACGAGCTCAAACAAGGGGGAGAGTATGGTCTTTCCAAATTGTTGTTGCAGCGGATGCAGGAAACCTTGCAACGCAAGGAGCAAGTCATTTTGCTTTTGAATCGCAGAGGATATGCCGCGCAAAAGCGTTGTTTGGACTGTGGATACATTCCCACATGCCCCCGCTGCGAGCTTACTTTGACCTATCACAACAGCGATGAGGGTCTGCATTGTCATTATTGTGACTATGAAACGCCCTCCTTGCACGTGTGTCCACAGTGTCAGGGGCGTCATTTCTCCTTTGTCGGGGTCGGCACCCAACGGTTGGTTGAACGCTTGCAAGACCATTTTCCAACGCATTCCATCATGCGTATGGACTATGACACGACACGGGGCAAAGGTGCGCATGATGCACTGCTGACGCGTTTTTCCAACCACGAGGCGGATATTTTGGTGGGGACGCAGATGATTGCCAAAGGCTTGGATTTTGCCAATGTCACCTTAGTGGGCATTGTCAATGCCGATGATGGCTTGCATCGTCCAAGCTATCAAGCGGGCTTTCAAACGTT
The DNA here is from genome assembly GCA_051655665.1 of Erysipelotrichaceae bacterium. Taxonomy (GTDB): domain Bacteria; phylum Bacillota_I; class Bacilli_A; order Erysipelotrichales; family Erysipelotrichaceae; genus JBOFMT01. The sequence goes on from JBOGAI010000109.1 coordinate 2,050, forward strand.
TTCCCTGCTCGTGCAAGCCGCGGGAAGAAGTGGACGGGGGCAAAAAGCAGGAAATGTGGTCGTACAGGCCTTTGCGCCAAACCAGTACAGCATCCAAGCCGCCATTCAAGCCAATTACCGTCGCTTCTTTCAAGAAGAGATGCGCTTTCGTCATCTTGCCAGCTATCCCCCTTATGTATATTTGGCGACCCTTTCCTTGTCCCACGCCCAAAAGGAGTTGGTCGAACAGGAAATGGCCCTTTTGAAACAGAAGGTTCAAGCCCCTTCCTTGGTCAAAATCATCGGACCAAGTGAGCCCATCAAACGCAACAACCGCTACCTTACGCGCTTGGTTTTGAAAAGCAAACAAGAAGATGCGCTCATCGCCACGTGTCAAAAACTGGTTGAGTGGCATGTTTCCAATAAACAACGAGCATCCATTGATGTAAACATCAATCCTTTTGATGTAGAATAGGAGTCCCATATGAGTATTCGTGAAACCATTTTAGAAATTTTATTGCAAATCGTGCTCGATCAAAAATACAGCAACTTGGTCTTGCGCACTGAATTAAACGAACAAAAAGAAGAAGACAAACGCTTTGCCACCAATGTGGTATATGGAACCTTGCAAAACCAACGCTTGATTCGCTATCAATACGAACCATACATCCAGCGCGGGGTCTACAAAGACATCGCCATTTTGTTGGACATGTCCGTGTACCAATTGCTGTTCATGGACAAAGTACCGCATTACGCCATCGTCAATGAAGCCGTTGAAATCGCGAAAAAGCGCCATCATGGTAAGTTTGCGAGTGTCGTCAACGCTATTTTGCGCAACGTCATCCGCAATGGAGTCAAAGAGGTAGAAGGCGATGAATGGGCGAAATTGGCCATTGAAACGTCCCATCCAGACTGGATTGTCGCCATGTGGAAGAAGCAGTATGGCGAAGAAGTGACTCGCAAACTGTGTGTCGACAACAACAACGTCCCGCTCAATATGGCACGCATCAATCGCTTGGTGGCAAACGAGGCCCAAATCCAAGCGTTGGGGTTTCACCATTTTGGGGACGATTGCTATACCTATGAAGGAGCCATTGCGCCCACCAGCGCCTTTCAAGAGGGGTTGGTAACGATCCAAGACTATGCCAGCCAAAAAGTCGCACCGTTTTTGAATCCACAAAAGGGAGAAATGGTACTCGATGCTTGTGCTGCGCCGGGAACCAAGAGTGTGCATATGGCCCAACTAATGGAAAACACCGGAAAAATCGTTGCATTGGATTTGCACCCCCATCGCGTGCAGCTCATCCAAAATTCCTTGAATCGCTTGCATGTGGAAAATGTTTCCAGCATGGCAGCGGATGCTACCCAACTGCATTTGTTGTATCAAACGCCGGT
>JBOGAI010000110.1:0-9676 GCA_051655665.1 Erysipelotrichaceae bacterium
CCCGCCAATGGAAAAATACGTTTGCTTTGCAAGCAACGCGCCTTCTTCATTGTAAGCAAAAAAGGTCATGGCATTGGGATGAAAGGGATGCGTGTCAGCCTTGAAATGCACTTCGCACGGACTTGGCTCTAGGGTTGACAATATAATCGCATCGGTCAAATGTCCTTTCCCTGTAAGGGACAATGAGCCAAGCAAATCCACTCGATAAGAGGCTGCAGGATGTTCTTGTTTAAACTGCAGTGCCGCCTTTTGTGGGCCTAGCGTATGGGAAGATGAAGGGCCTGGCCCGATTTTGTATAAATTGGTTAATGATTTCATTGCGTACTCCTTGTGAGGGCTTGAATAAAAAACAGTTCTAAGCCCAGTCTTTTTTCTATTTTACCACTCTTGATTTGTTGATCTAATTGTGACAATTCATGCAACAAACGCAAAGTGGTCGGTACCGATAACCCATTGCGGTTTTGAATCGTCTTTTTCACTCGGTATGGGTGGACCCCCAGTTCGCTTGTAATTTCTTTTTCGTTCAAGCCTTTGCGAAACAAATGGTTGACCTGAAAATGAAAGCGCAACTGGGAAGCCAACACCGCGATGAGCTGAATGGGTTCAATTTGTGCAGCTTGAAAATCTTGCAATAACTGAAAGACTTTTTCCTTGCGTTTGCGCGTAAACGCTTCAAGCAATTCAAAGACATCGTCTTCCAACTTGCGCGGAAGCAACACATTCAGTGTTGCGTCATCCAAAATGCCTTCCTGCAAAAGCAACATCTCGCCAAAGTGGGCAAGGGCATCCAAATCGGTGCCAATGCTATGTACAATGTACTCCATTTGCTGAGCGCTACATTTGATTTTGCTTTGTCGAATGACGTGATCGATGCGCTTGCGCATTTCATGGTCATCAAGCGCCTTGCATTCATGCGTCTTGAGATAATGGATGCACTCTTTGACCCATTTTTTGCGTGTATCTAGTTTTTCACTTGGACTTTGAAAGACCAAATGCGTTGAAGCCAACGGATTTTGCAAGTACTCAAGCAGCTGTTGTTCTTCTTGGTCACTCAAACCATTGTTTGCCCCAAAATAAACACAGTTTTCGACGACGATTACTTTTTCGTCACTGAAAAAAGGAATGGTGGTCGCTTCCTCAATGATTTGTGCAATCTTGGTTTTCCCTGCGTCAAGGTGAATCAAGTTCAACTCGTCCACGTGTGCGTCCTTGACAATTTTGGAGATGGTTTCTTTTTGTAAATAGTGCTGTGCACCGTAAATGAGTTCGTTCATTTCTTATCACCTACTTCATTATAACAAATTCGCCACTTGCTGTCCTTATCAAATTGAAAAATGGAAAATGATACAGTTTCACTGCACCGCTTTTCGCACTGACAAAGGCGGCAATGCGCTCACGTTCCAACAACGCCATCACATCGGGATGGGGATGTTGATAGCGATTGTTTTGCTTTGCTCCGATGAGCGCGATTTGTGGCTTGAGCTGATGTACGAACGAGGCCGAAGAACTCGTCTTTGAACCATGATGGGCGACTTTTAAGACATCAGCCTGTAGACTTGGATAGGATTGAATCAGTTTTCCTTCTACCTGTTGGGAAATGTCACCGGTAAACAAATAGTGCAAGGTGCCCACTTTGGTATAAATCACGATTGAGTTGTCATTTTCATTGTCAAAAAAGTGGGTCTCCAGTAGTTCGCTTGCAAAAGGAGCCAATTCCTTTGGCAACCTATTTTTTGTTGTGATGGTATGGTCGATGGGCAGCAACGCTTGTAACGATGCCACTCCCCCACTATGGTCAAGATCGTCATGACTTACAATAAGGGCATCCAGTTTTGAGACCCCATGTTGTGTAAAATACGGAGCAAGAATGGACTCAACGTTTTTCGAATTAGCACTTTCCGCCACATCAATCATTACCTTAGGCAAACCAAAGCCATAATCGATAAAGGTAGCATCCCCTTGTCCCACATCGAAGAAGACCACCGTGGGCACCCATGAAATTTTAGGTCCCACATAGGCTATGGCAATGCTTGCCAAACACCAAAGCAGTGCCTTTCTTGTCTTAAACTCCCCATAGGCAAAAATAGCCCCTATCGACACCAGGGCCAAAGGCAGCGCCATCGCAAATACTACGGGATATTGTACATGGTCAACTAGGCTTAACACCGCTAACAAGCATTCAAGCATTGCATAGGTTGCACCACAGGGCACTACTAGTGCAATCAGCCCCACAAGATAAAGAATCCCAGAACATTTTACCACAAAGGGAAAACTCAGGGTGCTAACTAGATTGACTTGTTGAAACAACGTGGCTTGCAATACCGTAAGCAACAAAAAGCGCGTCCATCCAAACACCTTTTTCACATCAAAGCGATACAGCATACTCAGCAACACCGGAAACAAAAAGGTGGCACTGTATTGAATGCCGGGAAACAAAACAAGGGAGAAAATAAGCAATAAACCAAGTTCTTGCACCTTTGTAAAGCACCCCAGTACGCGACATGACAACGAAAACACAGTCCGAAAGATCACATATGGAAACGCGAACACAAGACCATAGAGTAAAAAAAAGCCCAACAAAAGACCATAGGCAATCGATGGCGCAACAAAAGAAGTCAAGATTGAATACCCCATCGTCTTTAAGGCGGAAATTCCCATCGTAGTTGAAACGACCAACGTGTCAAAACGTCCACTGGTTCCGCTTTGGTAAATAAAAAGTTGCTCTAACAGCTGCTTCAAATCCGCATGAGGGATGGCTTGAATACGGTTTAAGGCCACATTACGGAAAGCAAAAGGTTGCGCAACACGTTCGATTTGTGGATTGATCACTTGCCATCCGATGCCTTGTCGGCGCATCCACCCTGCATAATCAAAGGCATAAAAATTGCGCTTGGAGTAGATGGGTTCAAACGTCGCATCGACCCTAATGCGTTCCTTGTAAGCAAAGCGTTCTTCGCTTTGCACTAGCACTAAGGCGTCGCCAAATGCCACAATGGCTCCATTCTCCTTGAGCGCGATGACCTGCCCCTCTAGTGAATTCACCGTTGTCGCAACGCGAGGTTGCACCCCAAAGATGGTAAGTCCAAGTACAAGATAGACCCCGTAAACCAGGGGTCTATTTTTCAAAAACAGCCACGCAAGGATCGATACCATCAGCAAAGCGAAGCCATTGGGGGCGTAACGGGCGATCCACACCAGCAAACCGATGGGCACAAGCGCTTCTTTACAGTGTGATGTACTCTTTGATTTTTTCAAACAATTTCTCCTTGATGCCTTTCACCTTCATCACCTCTTCTATCGTTTGAAACAGGCCAACTGTTTCGCGATACTCAATGATCCGTTGCGCACTTGTTGGACCGATGCCTGGCAACTCAACAAGTTCTTCCAAGGTCGCGAAGTTGAGTGAAATGAGCGGCTTTTCACTTTGAAAGGGGATGATAATAAAATCATTGTGGTGAACGGGTTGCTTGAGGTTCAACGCTGTTGACGCATTTTCCTTTAGTATGGCCATGTCTACTACCGCTTGCAGCGTTGCCCCAAAAGGGACTTCAAAGCTTCCTTCTTGCTCGACGGCTCCTTGGATGGTCACACTTATGTAGGCTTGTTCCCGAAAGCGCATGTCCAGCCAATCATATTCATAACGCAGCAACAGCAGCATCCCCACCACAACGACAAATCCGATTATTTTGATTGTTTTCATAGCTTCACCTCAATCGTTTTGTACGGTGGTGTGGCCATTCTTCCTAAATCCTTGCATACGTTGCCATCGCGCATCCTTTCTCTCACTCTTTTATGCTTGACTCCATAAAATAACATCACTTTTCCATTTAATATGTTTGACATGACTAACATTTCTCGTTACAATGTTAACCATAACTAACAAGGAGAATCATATGAACTATCTTAAAGGACTCGCAATCAGTATGTTAGCATTGGCCATCGTGGGCTGTTCGTCAACAACCCCTTCAAACGAGGATCCACAACTAACCATCTATACAAGTCGTCACTACGAAACCGATCAGGCGTTGTACGACCAATTTACTGCTGAAACGGGCATTGCCATCAATGTTGTCAAAGGAGAAGCAGACCAACTGATCGAACGTTTGCAACGCGAGGGTGCGCAGACCAGCGCAGACTTATTCATCACCGAAGACATCGCCCGCATCAGTTTTGCGAAAGACAAGGATTTGCTTCAGCCCTTTACAAGCGAACGCGTGAAAGAACAAGTCCCAAGCGCTTACCGTGACATTGAAGATTTCTACAGTGCCTTAACCTTGCGCGCACGTGTCTTGGTATTTGACAAGGAAAAATACAGCGCAGCAGATTTTAGCACGTTTGATTCTTTGTTGGATGAATCGATGAAGGGCAAAGTACTGTCGCGTTCTAGCAACAGCGTATACAACCAATCGTTGATTGCCTCCTTCATCGCCATCCATGGCGAAGCCAAGACGGAAGCATTTGTAAAAGGCCTGGTTTCCAACTTTGCTCGTGATCCAGAAGGAAATGACCGTGACCAAGCAAAAGCAGTAATCGCCGGCGTAGGAGATGTTGCCATCATGAATACCTACTACTTGGGTAAAATGCTACACTCCAATGATCCTGAAGAAGTAAAAGTGGGAGAGCGCTTGGGCATCGCCTTTGCAGACAGCACTACGAGCGGAGCACACCTGAATGCAAGTGCCGTGGGCATCAGCAAATACAGCAAAAACGTTGAAAATGCCAATTTGTTCATCGAATTTATGACAAACGCAGATGTACAAACGCAATTTGCTGCTACCAACTTCGAATATCCGGTCAATGAAAAGGCAACCGTAAGTGACTTATTGCAAAGCTGGGGGTCATTCACGCCGCAAGACCTCAACTTAAGTGAATTGGGAGAATACAACAAACAAGCCGTTTTGCTGATGCAACGGAACGGGTGGAAATAATGTCATTCAAGTTTTTAAAGTTTGAAACGATTTTAAAAGTTATTGTCGTCCTAACCTGTATCGCAATCATAGCACCTCTTTTGGAGGTGCTATATAGCGTACTCTTTGCAAGCAGCGAAAACTGGACGCACATTCAGCAGTATCTTCTCCCCGACTACATTCGCAACACACTCATCATCATTGCCGGAACAGGTCTATGCACGTTGACACTGGGCATCTCTAGCGCCTACTTCATTCACCACTTTGATTTCAAATTTTCCAAATTTTTTGATATCGCAATGATTCTACCCATTGCAATTCCAAGCTATGTCTTGGCGTATGTGTATGCGCTGATGTTTAGCTATACCGGAATCATACCCAAGTTTTTTACATCATTTTTGGGCATGCAAGTCGATTATGCTCGTTTTGACATTATGAATATTGGCGGAGTGATTTTTATCCTTACCTGCAGTTTATTCCCCTACATCTATTTGTCTATGCGTTCATTTTTGAAAAATCACAGCGGAAATCTTGTTGAGAATGCGAAGATGCTTGGCTTGACGCCGTTTCAAACCTTGTACAAAGTCATTATCCCCGTTGCGCGCGTTGCCATCTTTGGTGGTTTGGTGTTGGTATTGCTTGAAGTCATTGGCGACTATGGGGTCGTCAAATACTTCGGTGTAGAAACCTTTGCCACAGCAATCTTCTCAACCTGGTATGGACTCAGCGATGTGAGCGCGGCATTAAAACTCTCTGGCCTGTTGCTCTTTTTCATTTTGTTCTTTTTGACCATTGATGCCATCATCAAAAGCAATAAGCGCTACGCATTAACCACGACAAAATCAAAGCCGTTGAAAAAAGAGAAACTTGGCAAAACTGCTCAATTCTTCGTTTTAGGCTATTTGAGTTTGATCTTTTTATTGTCTTTTGGAATCCCATTGCTTCAAATGACGTATTACGCGCTGATTTCTTTGGACAGCATCCAGTGGACTGCGCTTTGGAGCGCCATGGTCAATACTTTGTGGATGGGAGGAGTGACCACCACGATCATCTTGATGTTGTCTTTACTCATCGCCCACATCACCCGTTTTATGAAACCGAAAAAACATGTTTGGATTACCCAAATCATCAATTTGGGGTATAGTATCCCCTCGGCAATCATCGCCATCTCCTTGATTAAAATCTTCATTGATCTAGACAAGATCATCAACAACGTCTATGCGCATTTGCAATTGCCTTTTGTCAGTGTATTGACAAGCAGTCTTGTTATCTTGATCGTTGCCCTGTTGATTCGTTACCTGGCTGCCGGTTTCAACAACATCAATGCCGGAATGTCCAAACTGACACTAAAATACAACGAAGCAGGCCAAACCCTTGGTTTTAGCAAGACCCAATCCTTTTTGAAAATCGAGTTGCCTCAACTCAACCACGCCATTATCGGAGGTGCGATTTTAACTTTTGTTGACGTCATCAAAGAATTGCCTCTGACACTTACCCTACGCCCCGCAAACTTTGACAGCCTCTCCACCTTGCTATTCACTTATGCCAATGATGAACGCGTCATTGAGGGCAGTGTGATTGCATTGATTATTGTTGCCATCAGTTTATTGGCGACATTGTTTTTAAACCGAACGCTTACCAAAGGAGAATCGTTATGTTAGAAATGCACAATATCAGCTTTGCATATGAAAAAGACCAAGAGTTGATCATCAACGCCTTATCGCTCAAAATGAACAAAGGCGAAATAGGGGCCATTTTAGGACCTTCTGGCTGTGGAAAGTCCACCACCTTGCGTTTGATTGCTGGATTGGAAACACCACACAGTGGTCGTATTAGCATTGAAGGTGCCCCCATCTACGACGATACCATCAACCTTGAACCTCATAAACGCAATATTGGATTTTTGTTTCAAGACTACTGCCTATTCCCTCATTTGACAGTGGAACAAAACATCGGATTTGCATTGCACAAACTGGAAAAAGGTTTGAAAAAAAAGCGAGTTAGCGAACTTTTAACCTTGATTGATTTGCAAGAGCACAGCCATAAGTATCCACATCAGCTTTCCGGTGGTCAACAGCAACGTGTTGCGTTGGCACGTGCCATTGCCAATCGTCCCAGTCTGCTTTTGATGGATGAGCCATTCAGTAACTTGGATCACGACTTGCGTGTCAAACTACGTGAAGACCTAAAAACCATTTTGAAGGCAGAAAATGTGACGTGTTTACTTGTCACCCATGATATCCAAGACGTGAATGCCTTGGCAGATTGCGTCTTCCACCTCTAGACAAAACGACCCATTCCTTCGAATGGGTCGTTTTTCTATGCAACAATGCACTACAAGGCATCAAGGTCAATCTTGTCCAATGTTTTGTATGATTTGAAATTGGAACTATGACGCATACAACAACGAAAGGAGGCATGCTAGTTGCCTCCTTTTCTCAATTATTGGACGTCGATTACTTTTACTTCGTAAGGATCATCAATCCCCATTACTTTCACTACATCGCCCGCTTTGCAATCCATGATTGCCATCGCAAGAGGAGTGATATTGGATAATTTTCCATTCAGCGGATCTGCTTCAACAGAGCCGACAATGGTAAAGGTTTCTTCAAGGTTCTCAGAAAGGTCCAAAATGCGTACCTTGCTACCCAATTTAACCGTACCACCCATCGCTGACTTTTCATCGATGATTTCGATGTTTGCCAACATGCTTTCCAATTCCGTAATACGTGCTTCTACGCGTGCTTGGTGGTCACGTGCTGCATCGTAGTCCGCATTTTCACTCAAGTCCCCTTGAGCGCGTGCTTCTTGCAATTCCTCGATGACTTGCTTACGTACCACATGAATCAAATTTTCATGTTCACGAATTAACTCATTCAACCCTTCTTGGGTTACATATACTTTATTATCTGCCATAAGTTCACTCCTTTAACTTTTTGGATTATACCATTTATTTATTAATAATACTATTGATTTTGGTTGTCAATAAGTCAATTGCCACTTCATTGTGTCCCCCCTCCGGGATGATCACATCGGCATAGCGTTTGCTTGGTTCCACAAATTGATTGTGCATTTCTTTGACTGTGGAAGTGTATTGACTAACCACTGATTCTAGCGTGCGACCACGCTTGTTCACATCGCGAATGAGTCGACGAATGAAACGAATATCCGCATCGGTGTCTACAAAAATTTTGATATCGCACAAGTTGCGCAACTCTTCATCTTCCAAGACAAACAATCCTTCAATGACAATTACATCACTCGGCTCAATGATTTCACTCTCACGCGCCCTGGTATGATTCACAAAATCGTAGACAGGCTTTTCAATCGCATGACCTTTCACAAGCGTCACCAGTTGCGTGACAAACAAATCATTGTCAAAAGCAAATGGATGGTCGTAATTCGTAAGAACACGCTCCTCCATCGACTTCTCGCTTTGATCTTTGTAATAATCGTCTTGTCGAATGATGACAACTGAATTTTGGGACTCAAAGGTTTGTTTCAACCGCTGTGAAATCGACGTCTTGCCTGAAGCACTTCCGCCCGCAATTCCAATAATAACACTTTTTTTCATAAATATACCTCTAGTAGCAAGTCAAATATTTGTCAACATTTGCTTGGTGTTCTTCAAATGTTTTCGCATAAGATACACGGCCATCCCCACAAACATCCGCAATAAAATAATAATAATCCGATGCTTCTGGGTTCAATACGGCTTCAATCGCATCTTTGCCAGGGTTCAAAATGGGGCCTGGTGGAAGTCCATTATAAAGGTACGTATTATACGGGGATTGTACACTTACATTTTTCTCGCAAGCTTCCCAGGAATCAAATTCATACAGTGCATAGCAAACTGTTACACTCGATTGCAGTTTCATATCAACCGCCAAGCGATTAAAGAAGATGCCCGCAATCATGCGCATTTGGTCTACCGTTGCGGATTCATATTGCACGATGGAGGCTAATGTAATAAGTTCATGATAGCTCATATCCAACGCAGCAAGTTGGTCCTTGTATTGTTCGTAGATTTTATTGTGTGTATCCAACAAGACCAACGTAATATCACGTGCACTTGTCTCTTTAAAGAAATAATAGGTTTCAGGATACAAATATCCTTCTAGCTTCACCCGTGCTTGTTCATCCAAAATGGACTCATCCAAAAAAGCATAACGAGCGATCATCTCTTCAAGGAAGGTTGGATCGTTCCAAAGTGTCAACAGCTCTTGCGCACTGACATTGGTTTCCGCAGCAATAAGCGTTGCAATTTCTTTGGCCCAAATCCCCTCACGCAAGGTAATCAGCACTTCATCGACGATGGCAGCGGTGGGATCGTTGAGCGTTTTCAAAATGGTTTCCACATCCCACGATTTATCCAAGTCGTACAGTCCAATTTTCAAATCAGACAATTTCTTATAGCGTCCAAATAAGGAAGCAACGGTTTCGTTTTTGATAATGCCTTGTTCTTTCAAACGCGTCGCAGCCGAGGCCAAAGTGTCCCCTTCTATGACTTCAAAACGAACCACTTCCGAGGTTTCTTGTACCGGATTGATCCCGCTATTAAAGAAAAGAAAGCCTCCAAATCCCGTTGCAGTAAGCACGATGACAATGGATAGCACAACCGCAAGGATGACTTTGTTATTCAGCCTCATCTTCGCTAAATGCTCCAAGCATTTCTTCAATCATATCCCACTCTTCTTGGTTCTCGATGCCGAACAGATTGCCTTCATCGTCGTATACTGACGCAAATACTTCACCTGAGTCATCATTTG
>JBOGAI010000111.1:0-1544 GCA_051655665.1 Erysipelotrichaceae bacterium
ATGGGAATGGACAATGTCGTAGCGTTGAGCAGAGAGGAGCTCTTTGAGCGCCTTACGATAACGAATGGGATGTTTGAGCTTCAATGGCAAGGAAACAATGGTTCCCCCTAGTGCTTTGATTTCCTCATCATAGACCCCAACGCCTTCCCCATGCACCGCGAAATCAATTTGAACCTGTGAATGGTCTAGGTGGCGATAGTAATTCATCATATAGGCTTCCGTGCCACCACGTTGCAATAATCCGCCATGAATATAGAGAACACGTTTCATCTAATTACCTCATCTTTGATACAAAGCCAAATATTGCTTTGTCATTTGTTCTTTTGAAAAAGCTTGTGCTTTTGCATAGCATGCTTCTTTACTGAATTGTCGGCTTTCCAACGATTGAATCGCCTCCCACAACGCGGCAGGCGTTTTCTCGTTTACGACCAAGCCACAGGTCGAATCCACGCATTCCACACTCCCACCGGAAGCATACGTAATCACCGAAGTCCCGCATGCGAGGGCTTCAATGTTGGTGAGTCCAAGTACTTCTTGTAGCGTTGGATTGACAAAGACATGGGCAGCGGCATATAAGCCAGCCAACTCATGAATGTCTGCTGTTTGAGCTACGTGAATGATTTTGTTGTTTCGAATCGGGGCGTATAGTTTTCCCACCAAGACAACCACGTACTCTTCGCTGATTAAATCAGCCAGTTTTTCAAATTCGTGGATTCCTTTGGGTTCAATCCAAACCGTTGCCACCCCAAGCAGGATTTTGCGTTGTCCGATGCGCTTCAACAATTCCGCATTCACGGGTTTGGGTTGAGCAAATTTGTCCAAGTCAATCCCGTTGTAAATGGTCAAACAGTCTTGTTTGTTAAGAAAGGACTGCTGTACTTGTTCATTCAACCACTTGCTAGGAGTGACCAACGTCATGTCGACAGCGGTAAACAACGCTTGTTTTTCCTTGTAGTTTTGTGCTGAGCGATCATATCCTAGCGATTTGGGATAACTGGCAAGTTGGGGACATTTCCCACAACCGGACCGCCATTTTTCACACCCTGCATAGCTGTAGTAGGCACAATGACCCGTAAAGGACCAGCAATCGTGCAAAGTCCAAATCACTTTGCCTGGGTAGGTTTTAAGATATTCAAACAAGATGGGATAATTCAAATAGTATCCATGAAGGTTGTGAAGATGGATGATGTCCGGTTGGTATTCTTGCAATGTGCGTACCAATTTTTTGGTTGCATGCTTGGAGAACAACCCCATTCCATCGCTAAGTCTTGCCTGAATTCCATGGAGTTGAACTTCCCACTTTGAAGTAATGCGATACGTATGCAAACCACTAGAATTGTCATTTCGGCCAAAACAAATCAGCGATTCATCTTCATTTGCGACAACGGCTCGTGCGATGTCCGCTGCAAGTTTTCCGGTAGATCCCCAATCACAAACACTGTTAATTTGCACAATTTTCATGTTATTTACCCCAAACCGTTTTGTTTACAATATGGGTATAGCTTTGAATGATTTTTGCGACTTTTACGCTGACATTGGTGTCC
>JBOGAI010000112.1:0-2802 GCA_051655665.1 Erysipelotrichaceae bacterium
CGGTGTTCTTGACGGATTATCCGAAAGACATCAAAGCCTTCTACATGCGTGTCAACGACGATGGCCTAACCGTTGCGGCTTGTGACTTATTGGTTCCAGGCGTAGGGGAACTTGTGGGAGGTTCGCAAAGAGAAGAACGTTTGGACGTTTTGTTGAGCCGTATGGAAGAGATGGGCATCGAAGAAGAAGGTTTGCGCTGGTATACCGATTTGCGTCGTTATGGCGGGGTCAAACATGCCGGATTCGGTCTTGGTTTCGAGCGGTTCTTGATGTATATTACGGGTATGCAAAACATCCGCGACGTACAACCCTTCTCACGAACACCTCGCACCTTGCAATTTTAATAACATAAGATCGGAATTTCCGATCTTTTTTTGTTCGTGCATATTCAGCACAGGACCTTTTTTGCGATTGGGTTTGTGTCCAATGCCATTATCAACTATAATAGATGTGGAAAATAAAAAAGTATGAGAAGAAGTGGAATTCCCCAAAAGAGGTATGGAATATGAAATATGAACCGAGAAAAAAAAGAATCAAGCCACGTACCCTCTTGTTAGGGATGGTAGCCCTTGGACTAATGGTCGTGGCGTTGAGCCAACAAAATACGAACAAAGAAACGCAAGACCCTTTTACGATTTGTGACTTCGATCCACAAGTCTCATTAGAGGCCGTTCATGAACGGGATATGGAAACATATCCGATTTCGGATTATTTGTATTATGGCGAAACGTTGAATTTATTCAAAGATCCTTACCTTCCAGAGCGCAAAGATGGGTTGGTGTCCAAATCGGTCACGTTGACCAATCTTTGCACGCAAGAGACCAATGTTTTTATTTTGGAAAACAACCGGGATCGTCAAATCGCGCTCGATACCCTAACGCCTGGCCTTTACACCTTGCATGTAAACGATCAAATGGTCAAAAAGCGAATTACCAGTGTGGAACCCATTGATTCGAGCTTCACAACCATCACGCGTGAAAATCAAAACCACCACATTCGTTTGTTCTCCGATGAAAAGGTGTTCAATCATCCTGATGTGCAAACAGGCAATCAGCTTTTCATTGCGGTGGAACCTACACAAAGCGAAGAATACGATTTGTTCATCGATCCGTTGCTGTACAATTACGACTTTTCTTATGTTGCCGATCCGGGTTATGTGGATGGCAGCATTGCCTCCTACCAACTTAATTTTGAGTATGCACAGGCCTTAAAGACAAAACTGGAAAGCTATGGGTTAAAAGTACTGCTTTCAAAAGAGTCCGCGGATACGCTTATCAATACGTATGGCGAGGATGGCCGTTTGAAAAAAGCGTATGACAGCAAAGCGAAATATTATCTCGCCATCAATTTCCCATACGTCCCTTATCCATCGATTTCAGGACCCGAAATTCAATATTCGGCCAATACTTCGATGATTTTTGCGAACAGCGTGATGTATGAACTGAAAAAACAACTGAAGTTGGTTCCATCCACCTACTATTCCCCAACCGGTATTTTCGCCTCTTCATTGGTAACCGGGGTCAATGGCAAAACCATTTATGGAAACAATTTGTATCTGCGCGAATCCGGAGGTATGGCAACCAGTGCGGGAGAATACTCCCAAACCACGATTGAGGGGACCTCTAGTTTTGCCGCCAACAATCGCTATGGCATGCAAGGTTTGCAAATTTCATTGGGCTATTTGTCCAACAGTGCCGATCGCAATCGTCTTTTGAATCAGAAGGATGCAATGGTGGAAGTCTTGGCAAGTGCCATCGCCAATTATTTGAACGTCGAGGAGTAGTCTATGTTATATCAAATCAATAAAGGGGTTAAATTTTATGGAACCCAGACGGTACTCGATGGAGTGCAGTTTAGTGTCAACGAAGGAGAAAAAATTGCAATTGTCGGACGCAATGGGGCGGGGAAAACCACGCTTTTAAAAATCATGATGCAAGAAGTTTCCTTGGAGAGTGGAGAAATCCATCAAAGTGGGAAACTTGAAATTGGTTACTTATCGCAACATGTGTTTGAGGATGAGCAAAAAAGTGTAAAAGACGTCATGTATGAGGTCTTTTTGCCATTGCAAGCGCTAGAGCGCGAGTTGCAACAAATGGAAAAAGAAATGGAGCACAATCACAGCGAAGCATTTATGGAAAGCTATGCTGCCCGCTCCCACGCTTTTGAAATGCAAGGTGGGTATACCTACCATACGGAAATAATGACCTTGTTTACCAAGTTCGGCTTTGATCCCGCTGATTTCACCAAAGCGCTTCATGCGTTTTCCGGTGGACAAAAAACACGGTTGGGCTTAATTCGTCTATTACTCTCTAAACCGGATATCCTGTTGCTGGATGAACCAACCAACCACTTGGATTTGGAGACCATCAGCTGGTTGGAGGGGTATTTGAAACGCTATCCAAAAGCAATCGTCCTGGTGTCGCATGACCGTAAATTCATAGACAACATCGCCACCTCAATTTGGGAAATTGAATTTGGAAAGATGAGACAATATCCTGGAAACTACACCCAATTTGTCCAACAAAAAAAAGCGTATCAGGAGCGTATGCATTCGACCTTTGTACGCCAAAGCAAGGAAATTGCCCGCATCGAAGGACAAATCGAGAAATTTCGCTACAAAAGCAGCAAGGCGGCCTTTGCCCAATCCAAAATCAAATATTTAGAACGCATGGACAAAGTGGATGAAGTACATGTGGATGAGAAAGTATTCAATGCCCAGTTCATTAGCAAAATCAAAGGCGGGAAACAGGTGTTGGTGCTTGATGAGTTGTCGATTGGCTATGATCATGAATTGGCCCGTTT
>JBOGAI010000113.1:0-2881 GCA_051655665.1 Erysipelotrichaceae bacterium
GCTTGTGATTGAATCTCAGCGCGCAAGGCGGGTGCAATGCGAGCGGGACAGTGAATCTTAGAATCACTCATGGCATATTTGCCTTCAAAGTCAAAGAAGGCTCGGTGGGTTTCGATTTCATCGACTTCGCCAACGGTCAACTCTTGATTGCCCAGTACGGCACAGCCGACTTCAAAGCCGCTGATTGCCTGTTCCAACAAGACTTTTTCATCGTGTTCAAAGGCATAACGCAAACCTGTTACGAAGCTTTCGTAATC
Source organism: Erysipelotrichaceae bacterium (assembly GCA_051655665.1). Lineage (GTDB taxonomy): Bacteria > Bacillota_I > Bacilli_A > Erysipelotrichales > Erysipelotrichaceae > JBOFMT01. Next base: position 258 of record JBOGAI010000113.1, read on the forward strand.
GTCGATTTTCGAAATCCCATACGATGAACCGGCATTGGCTGGTTTGATGAACAGCGGTAAGCCCAACGCGCCAACGGCGTCGCTGTACGTTTGTTGCCAATCCAAGCCTGGACGGTTGAGTACACAGTGGTAGGGTGCCATCTTGATGCCAGCCGCTTCACACAACACATGGGTATAGTGTTTGTCCATGGCCATGGCACTTGATACCGTGTTGCAGCCTACATATGGCAATTGCGCCATTTGCAAAGCTCCTTGCAATGTTCCATCTTCTCCAAAACGACCATGCATCATCGGGAAGACCACATCAATGTGTTCAAGCGTCCACCCATCAGCACTTTGCACGTAAATGCCACGGTCGGAAGGATTCAACGAAAGCGTTGCTTTTTTGGTGCTAGGATGCGTAAGCCACGTATCGTGTTCAATGGAATCCAAATCCCCGGCATATGCATACCAATCCCCCGCTTGTGAGATTCCAATCATCAAGATCTCGTAACGCTCTTGGTTGATGTTGTGCAGCAAGGATGCCACACTGTGCAACGAAACACTATATTCACTAGAATGACCGCCAAACAAAACGGCTACTTTGATTTTATTCATGTTTTAGACCCTCTTCTTTCATTGCTTCGACCACTTCTTCCAACTTCATCGAGCGGCTGCCCTTGATGAGGATGGCACATGGTTGCGATACCCAAGGCAGCAAAGCGGCAATCAAGTCGGCTTTGTTCTCAAAGCTTTGAATGGTTGCGACACTGCCTTGTGCACCTTGTGCGATGTATTTGGCCATTTCGCCATAGGTATACAATACATCGATTTGCATGTGCGCCATGGCTTGTCCTACCCCTTCATGCAAGGACACTGACGTTTCGCCCAAATCCAACATGTCCGCCAATACGGCGATGCGTGGGGAAAAAGGAAAGGAATCGAACAGTGTCAAGGCGGCCAAGGCACTTTCTGGATTGGATTTATACACGTCATTGAGCAACATGCATTGTCCTACTTGTACGAGTTCATTGCGATTTTTGGTCAGGGTGACTTGGGCCAATCCTGCTTGCAGTTGTGCCGCGCTGACGCCTTGTCCAAAGGCAATGGCCAACGGTGCCAACGCATTCATCGCTTGGTGTTCTCCTAAAATCGGCAACTCTAGGTTTGGATACATTGGCGTATCAAAACGAATGGAGTGCAAGGTGCTTGTAAAGTGTTCGTAATAGATCGGATGGCCACTGTTTTTGCCAAAAGGCACCAATTGTACCCCATCGTGGTCGACTTGTGCGAGCGCGTCCATCAAGACGGGATCATCCCCGTTGACAAACAACGTGGCCCCCGCTTCCATCCCCTCAAGGATTTCCAGCTTTGCCAAGGCGATGTTTTCCATCGTGCCCAAATTTTCCAAATGGGCATTGCCGATGTTGGTAATGATGGCATAATCCGGTTTGACCATCTGTGACAAAAAGGCAATCTCACCGGCGTGTTCCATGCCCATTTCCACAATGGCATAATCCACATCTTCATCAAATGAGAGCAAGGTCAATGGAACGCCCAATTCATTGTTGTAATTGCCTTGGGTTTTTTGCGTTTTCCCAGCCGTGCACAGCATCCCTTCCAACAAGTCTTTGGCACTGGTTTTGCCATTGCTTCCCGTGATGCCGATAAAGGTTGCATCCAATTGCATGCGATACAAGTACGCCAAGCGTTGCAATTCGATTTGAACATTGTCACACAACAAGATGGGGATGTCCAAAGGCGGTACGTCGACCCCCTTTTGCCAAAGGGTTGCGATCGCCCCATTTTGAATGGCTTGTTCGATATAGCGATGCCCATCGGTATGCGCGCCTTTTAATGGTATATAGAGTCCGTTTGGTTGGATGGTTCTAGAATCCAGAGATACATGGGTCACGATTTGATCTGCAATGGGTGCCCCAACGTTTTCCAGTTCCAACCACGTTTGGATGGTTGATACGCTTTGTTTCATACATACTCCTATCTGTACTTCAGTCTATTCTTATTCATAATATTCATATTATAGCACAATTTTAGAATCAACCACATCAAAAAAAAGGAGCGTGAGCTCCTTTCTGATTATTCGTGGTTAAAACGGAATTTGTCTTTTTTATGATAGTGCGTATGCAAAATATCGTGGGCCACATGTGAGTTGGGTTCCCCAAGGAAATTTTCATACAACTCCAACACTTGTTGGTTTTTGTGCGATACACGGTGGACCATCAATTGGTCTTCGGTATACAGTGCTGCCGCACGCAATTTTTTGTAGTCCACGCCAAGGTTTTTCAAGCGAGCTGAGACAATGGATTGTCCCCCTCCATTGATGCATCCGCCAGGGCATCCCATGATTTCAATGAAATGATACGGGCTGGTTTTTGCTTTGATGTCTTCCAACAACGGTTTTGCTGCCTGCATCGAATGGGCAACGGCAATGTGCACGTGCAAGCCATCGATGTCCACGCTAGCCGATTTCACCCCTTCAAAACCGCGCACCGGCATAAAATCAACGCCAGCCAATTCGTTGCCGGTCAACTTCGCATACACGGTACGCAGCGCCGCTTCCATGACCCCTCCGGTTACCCCAAAGATGACACCGGCACCGGTGTATTCCCCATACAAGTCGCCAT
>JBOGAI010000114.1:0-9321 GCA_051655665.1 Erysipelotrichaceae bacterium
CGATGGATTTGGACATTTTCTCCCCTTTTCCATCTACCACGAAACCATGTGACAACACCGCTTTGTATGGCGCTTGCCCATGAACCGCGGTTCCCACGATTAAGCTAGAGTTAAACCATCCACGGTATTGGTCGCTTCCTTCCAAATACAAGTCAGCAGGATATGGCAAGTTGCGATCCACCAATACGGAGGTATGGGAAGATCCAGAGTCAAACCACACGTCCATGGTATCCATTTCTTTGCGGAATTCTCCATTTGGAGATCCTGGGTGGGTATACCCATTTGGCAACAATTCTTTTGCGGTACGTTCAAACCAAACCGTTGAACCAAACTCTTTTACAAGGGCAGCGACATGATCAAACACCTGTTGATCCATAATGGCGGTATTGTCTTCTGCATAGAAAATCGGGATGGGAACGCCCCACGCTCTTTGACGGGAAATACACCAGTCTCCGCGATCACGAATCATGTTGTACAAACGGGTTTCCCCCCAAGCCGGCATCCAATTCACTTTTTCAATTTCCGCTAGCAAAGGTTGACGGATTTTGTCAATGCTTGCAAACCACTGGGTTGTAGCACGGAAGATGATTGGTTTTTTCGTACGCCAGTCATGTGGGTAGCTATGCTTGATAAAGCTTAATTTAATCAACGCCCCCAAAGCGTCCAATTTTTGCGCGACCACTTTGTTGGCATCGTCAATGAACAAGCCTTCCAAGTCTGCGCCGGCTTCTGCCATCATAACCCCTTTTTCATCAACCGGACATAGCGGTTGCAAGCCGTATTTCATCCCAACCATGAAGTCGTCTACCCCATGACCAGGTGCCGTATGAACACATCCCGTTCCCGCGCCAAGTTCGACGTGGTCACCCAAGATGATGATGGATTCGCGATTGTAGAATGGGTGTTTTGTTTTCACAAATTCCAATTCTGCTCCCTTGAACGTTTTGCGGATGTTTTTGGTTTCATAGCCCCATTCTGCCCAAAGGGTGTCGACCATGTCTTTCAAGACAACCAAGTTTCCCCCTTCGCACTCAACCACTGCATATTCCAAATCTGGATTCAAGCAGATGGCAAGGTTTGCCGGGATTGTCCATGGCGTCGTGGTCCAGATGACAAAGCTTTCGTCGCCTTCCAAAACCTTATTGGCATCGACTACATCAAATTTGACATAAATCGCAGGTGATTTTTTATCATGGTATTCAATTTCCGCTTCTGCCAAGGCTGATTCAGAAGAAGGAGACCAATAGACCGGTTTCAATCCTTGATAGATTAATCCATCCATGGCCATTTTCCCGAAAATGGCAATTTGATGCGTCTCGTATTCTTTTTGAAGGGTGATGTATGGATGTTTGTAATCCGCTACCGTTCCCAACGCTTTCATCGAAGCCATTTGCCCTTCTACTTGTTGCAAGGCGTAGTCATAGCAACGATCTCTGAATTTCGCAATTTCCATGCTTTTGCGATCGTGTCCCAATTTTTGCATTGCATTTTCGATTGGCAAACCATGCGTATCCCAACCAGGAATAAATGGCACTTGGTAGCCCGCGAAAAATTTCGAACGCACGATGGTGTCCTTTAAAATTTTATTGAGGGCATGACCGATGTGAATGTTCCCATTGGCATATGGCGGCCCATCATGCAAAACAAAAGGGGTCGCACCCTTGCGTGCTTCTAGCATCGCTTCATATAAGTTCATTTCTTCCCATTTTGTCTGAAATTTCGGTTCCTTGCTTGGCAAGTTCCCTCGCATCTCAAACGTGGTTTTTGGCATTAACAACGTATCTTTGTATTCCATCTTGATTTCCTCCTTCAAATATAAAAAAAACGCCCTTATGCTAAGGACGTAAATTTACGCGGTACCACCTTAGTTCATGGTCAATTGACCATGCCCTCAACCCATAACGCCGGGGACGCGGATTTACTTACTGAATGTTCAGTAAACCTACTCCTAAGTGATCCATTACATAACTCTCTCTTGGTTTGCACCTTCCACCAAGTCTCTGCAAGATTGTTACATAAAGTGTGTCTTAATCTTCGTATTTGTGTTACATGCGACCTAGCAGGTCCAAATCGGCGGTTGGTATCGTTTCAAATTCGTTCAATACCTTTGTCAATTCGCCCACATGATCGTACATTTTGCTTTTCAATTGATTGGTTTCTACACCCAATCGTGTCACTTCCAATAAGATTTGGCGTGCAGACAATAACGCTTCACGAACAATTTGATCCGCATTGCGCTGTGCAGTGTCTACAATTTGGTTGGCCTCTTTCAACGCCATGCGTGACATTTCTTGAGCAGCCTGTTCTTTGGCATTCAAAGAATCAGACATCGCTTTGTAGTGGGAACGTGCGTCACTTAACGAGTTGTGCAGTTCGCTGTTTTGTTTCACATACAAACTGACCCGTTTCTCTAGTTCGGCAATGCGTGCTTCTGCTTGTTCCACATACGCATCCACCTCATAGCGGTTGTACCCATTTTTCATTGTATCAAATTGCACCTTTGACATTTTCTCACCCCTAGCGATATTTCGCAACTGAAATTACAACATTATCTTTTTTAGTCGTGGTGACGACTCCCCGATAGATAAAGCGTCCATAGCCCCTAATGGAAATATCACTATTATTATTGCATAGTTTGCTGACATCTTCAATAGTTGCATAGTTCAATTTAACAAGTCCGTTTTTTATGAGCATTTTGGCCTTTTCACGTGAAAGGGAAGTCAAAGCGGCGACGATGGCATCCAAGCGCAACGTGGCTACGATTTTCGTATACTCTTCCAAGTCATGAATTTTGTCGACTTGATCCTCGCTTTCTGCGAATTGCACTTGTACCCGACCAATTTGGGTCAGATTTTGTTCTACATACGCACGCACCGAAGTGTGCACCCATACATATAGGCAATCCTCTTGTACAATCAAGTCTCCAAAGGAATCCCGCTCAATTCCTAAACCCATCAAAGCACCGAGCAAATCACGATGGCTTAGGCTTTGGTATTTGGGATTGTAGGTCGCTTTCAATAAGACGATGGGATAGGACAACGCCTCTTCATAAAAACAGATGCAGGCTACCTGCATCGTTGCATCGTTTGCTCCCCCATAAAAATGGATATGAAAATGAGGCAACAATTCCTGTAAGATGGTTTGTTGCAATGGAGCCAAAAAGGGAGTGTAAACAGGTGTTTGATATTTGTACACCTGTTCCTCCCAATCAAAAACACGATCGATAAAAGCGATTTCTTGTGGATATCGTAATCGTGTTGTTTGCTTACGCTTCTTGTCCATCCTGTGAAATGGTTCCTGCAACACCCATGTTTTTAGGTGCACACAACAACACTTGTGGACCAATTTTTTGAATGGTTCCATCCAGTGCATAAATCACGCCACTTAAAAAATCAATGGAGCGCTGTGAATATTCGCGTTGTAATTTGTGTAAGTTGACTACGACTGCACGGTTTTCTTTGATTTTGGATGCGATTTCCACCGTTTCATCAAATGAGCGTGGTTCAAACAAAACCATTTTCACATTGGCATTCAAAGACCCCATTTTTGATTTTGGCGATTCGTACTCACTAAGAGCCGCCGCTTCCTCTTCTTCTAGTTCCAAGATTTCTTCATCTTCTTCATCACTCATGATAAATCCCTTTAATTTATTTCCAAATCCCATGGTTTTCACTCTCCTCATTTCTTTTCTAAATTATAGCACACCCCACTATGAAAACAAACAATTTCACGTGGAATCGCTTTTAATTTGCCTTCTTTTTTCCAAACTGTGTGATGAACCAAATCACTCTCCAACACGAATCCTTTTCCATAGTCCAGCTTAGGTCCTCACTTGTAGGACAAAACAAATCCTGTATAATGAAGAAAGAGTCAGGAGGTTACCCTATGAAAAAAATTGTCGTCATTACCGGTGGAACCCGAGGCATCGGGTATCACCTTAGCATCGCGTTTGAACAAGCCGGCTACGAGGTCTTCGCTTTCGATAAAGTCCAACACCACCCTCTTCCTCACAACATTCATTTCATGGAAGTGGATGTGCGCAGCGAAGCGCGTGTCAACGATGCGTTTGAACTCATTTACCAAGACTATGGCGGAGTCGACGTCTTAGTCAACAACGCAGCGATTTCGCATTTCTGCAAACCCCTTGTGCAAACGACCTTGCAAGAGTTTGACGATGTATTGGCGGTGAACATCAAAGGCGCCTACAACTGTGCCAAAGCTTTTTTGCACGCCAACAAAGCGCAACCGTATGGTCGCATCATCAACATCGCCTCCACCCGTTTTGACCAAAACGAAGCCCATTGGGAAGCCTATGGTGCAAGCAAAGGCGCTTTGGTCTCGTTCACCCACTCCCTTGCCATTTCCCTAAGTGGAACGCGCGTCAGCGTCAACGCCATTTCTCCTGGATGGATTCAAGTGGACGATTACGATGCCTTGCGTGAAGTCGACCACAACCAGCACCCCAGCGGAAGAGTGGGCATCCCTCGCGACATCACGCGCGTCGCCTTGTTTTTGGCAGAAGAGGAAAGCGATTTTATCAATGCCCAAAACATTATTGTGGATGGGGGCATGACCAAAAAAATGATCTACGAACCGTAAAAAAAGTACCCTAGGGTACTTTTTCATTATAGTTCAGGTGCAATATCGCCTGCTTTTTGCAAGGCAATTTTGGAAATAAGTGGGCCGCAAATTTCATAAATCAAAGTCGCACACAACACTACCGCACGAATGGTTTCGCCATATTCTGGCAAGACCTGAGTGGCAATAACCGAAAGCCCAATGGCAACCCCCGCTTGCGGCACCAACGCCCAGCCCAAATACTTCTTGACTGGCTCGCTGGCCTTCATAATGGTTGCACCAAAGTACGCACCGCTTACTTTCCCGATGACACGAACAATGATGTAGATGACTCCGATGAGCCCGATGCTTGGCAAGATGCCGAGGTTCAACTCTGCACCCGAGAGCACAAAGAAGATCAGCAACAGCGGAGGGGTAAACTGATCGGAAAGCTTCATAACGAATTCCGCATCGTTGTTTAAATTGGTAAACACGGCCCCCATCGCCATACAAAGCAGCAAGGTTGATAAATGGAACATTTCAGCAAACCCGACACTCAACAAGACAAAGGCAATGACGGTAATGAGCTTGTTGCTGGCAACCTGGAACCATTTCAGTGGCAAGTTGATGAGCAAACCAAACAAGCCCCCGATGGCAATCGACAAGACGATTTCACGCATTGGATCCATGATCGACAAAAGCAATGACGCTTGTTCCGGTGCGACTAACACTTTGGCAATGGCACTCGCAAAACCAAACAAGACCAAGGCAACCGCATCGTCAATGGCCACCACGCTCAACAATGTTTGTGTTGTTTCCCCTTTGGCTTTGTATTGCTTGATCACCATTACCGTAGCGGCCGGTGCCGTTGCGGCTGCGATGGCACCCAAGGTAATGGACAATGGAATCGGAAAGCCAGCCAAAAGAAGCGCTACGGTTACAAACACAACCGCTAAGACCGCCTCAAAGATGGCGATGACAATCGGCGTAAAGCCCACACGCTTGAAATAGCTCATCTTGAATTCAGAACCAATGGAAAAGGCAATAAAGCCTAAGGCAATGGATGATAAAAACTGCAAGGTTTCCACCGCTTCGTGGGAAACCATATTAAAAAAGTACGGACCGACCAGCAAACCACCAATCAAATACCCCGTAACACTGGGCAATTTGATTTTCTTTGCAAGCAGTCCAAAGAACAATCCCGTAAACAGCAACAGGGATGTTTGAACTAAAATATGAAACTCCATATACTCCTCCTCAACATTTCGTTTTCTTTATGTTTTATTATTTAAAGCTTCCACCAAAGATTGAGGTAATCGGAACCGTGAACATGATTCCAGTATTGGGTTTACTTAAATCTCCTACTACCGCTTCGACAATGTTTTTTGCCACCAGCACTTGATCTTCTTGCATTACAGTAAAAATCGTTTTGTTTTTCTCGTGTTCCGGGTTTAAATAGCTGCGCAGTGCACTTACAAAACTCAAGTCATCTTCCCCACCACTACGAGCCAATTCACTTGCCATACCGGTAGATTCCAAAATCGTTGCCCCGCGTATTCCCGCGTTCCCAAATTGGGTCAACAATTCTTCTAAAGGATCTACGTTTTTCAAAATAATAACCATCAATTGCATACTTCTACCTCCTAAACGACATCCTTCATCTTACTCTTATCTTTACCAAAATTCAAGCGTATTCCCACGATTTGTTTGAAACCTGAGAACACCCCAAAGTGTAAGCGTTTACTTTGAAAATCAAATCTTTTCATAATACGTTTTATGGATTATAATAAGGCAAGCAGGAAGTGAGGAAAAACACACTATGATTTTGACCTATAGCTTGGTTTGCTTGATTGCCGCAACCATTGGTTCCCTTTCCGGTATGGGAGCCGGCGTCATCATTAAACCGATTTTCGATTTTTTAGGTTTTCATGACATTGCCATGATTAACTTTCTATCGGTTGTCGCCGTCTTTGCCATGGCCTTGTCGGCAACGGTTCAACAATACCGAGCAAAAACCCAGTTCGACACTCGCTTCATCATTTCGATTGCCTTAGGATCCATCCTTGGAGGAATCTTGGGGGGCAAAGCCTTCGACTTGATGTTGCTCACACTTGGGGCCAACCTTGCCAAAGGCATCCAAGCTCTCTTGTTGGGTTCCTTCATTTTAGGGGTCATCGTATATTTGCGAGGCAGCTTTAAAAGCTATACCTACCAGCATCCCCTCATCGTGTTTTCCATCGGATTGGTGTTGGGTGGCGTTGCCAGCTTTTTGGGTGTGGGAGGGGGTCCCATCAACGTCGCGTTCATTACCTTCTTTTTCTCGATGAACCTCAAAGAAACCGCCATTTACTCCGTTGCCGTCATCTTATTTGCGCAAGGGGCAAAACTTATTACGATGTATACGGGCAATCAAATGGCAAGCTTCGATTTGCAACCTTTGCTTTTCATTGTTCCGACCGCGATTATAGGGGGAATCTTGGGCGCCAAACTCAACCATTTCTTCACCGAAGACCACATCAAGAAAATCTTCATTTACACGTCCTATTTCTTGGTTGTCATCAACTTCTACAATGCCTATCTATGCTTCTTTGCATAAATCGAAAAAGCCCGATGGCTTTTTTTTTAGCGTTTTCCTACAACAACAAAAAAAAGCATCCTTTGGATGCTTTATTCACTGACAAGTGTGACACTTGGCGCTTTGATTAGGCGCATATACAGAAACGTGGCACGGGCCATATACAAGACTGGATACATCATCGACCCGATGCCGGTGTTGTACAGTCCTACAAGCGCACTCAGCAGTGCAGGACCGACCATGGCTACGATGGCGATGTTGATGCTTTCAAAAATGCTGAGTCCTTTTTTCTTGCGAATCCCGGTAAACTTGAACATCAAGCTCGCCAAAAACAGGTACGTCATGTTTTGCAACAAGTTGACCATGTACACCATAATCAAGTCGCTGCCCAAATTGCTGTGCAACACATTGCGCACAAACAAGGCAACAATCTCGTTTACTCCCTCTTTTTGAACCAACTCACTCAAATACGCAAAGCGGGTGGAACCAAAGTTTTGATAACTCCCCACTATTTGGTCGGCTTCGCTTTGCCCTTGCATCACAATTCCATCTTTTCCAAACACGATGGTGTTGGGCGCAAACGGCTGATCCACGTCCCCCATCAGATCAAAGGTATAGCCTTGATAGACCACCTTTTTGGTTTCACAGACAAACCGTGCATTTTCAAAGCCACAGGCTTCATTGGCAAACAACTCTCCCAGTGCCGCTTCGACACCTGGAAAGCGTTGCAGTTTTTCTTGTTCATTGACTTGGAACCGTCCCAAATAAAACGGTACCGAAACAATACTGGTCACCACAAAGAACATGATGAGCCCGATTATAAAATGCATTTTACCAAACATGAGCACCGCTTTGTTTTGATACAGTGCTTGCGCAATCCCTCTTAGTCGATTCATAGTCTACTCCTATATCTTTTTATGAAAAAAAGTGCAATGAAAACATTGCACTTCTCATTTTATCCTTTATCTGCTCCCGCCGTCAATCCGTGAATCATGAATTTTTGCATGTAGAATTGGACACACATAATCGGTACCGCAATCAACAAGGCACCCGCCATGAAACGAAGTGGATTATAGAACTGCGTCAACTTTGGATCCGTTGTATTGTACAACCAAACCGCAACGGTCATGTTTTCTTTTTGCAGGAAGTTTTTTTGCAAGATGAAGTCCACCCATGGTGCCATAAACGCCCCCACCGCAATAAAGCCCACGATTGGTTTGATGAGTGGCAACAGGATTTGCGTCAACACTTGCAAACGGCTTGCTCCATCGATTTTTGCCGCTTCATCCAAGGAATAGGGGATGTTGCGCATAAATCCACGCACCAAGAAGGTGTTGTATGGAATCGAACCCGCTGCATAGATGAGAGCCAAATAGGCTGGCTTGTTCAAGAAACCAAAGGTTCTAAACAACAAGAACAAGGCAATCATTCCCATAAACGAAGGGAACATATTCAAAACCATCATGGTCAACAATCCGGTTTTGCGTCCTTTAAAGCGCAAGCGCGAGAACACATAGCCGGTTACGATGGAGAAAAAGATAACCAACACCGTGTTGATGGCTGCAATTTGGAACGTACGAATGAAGGCTCCGACATAATCCGGGAACATTTGAGCCGGATTGGAGCGATAGGTAAACAGGTATTGAAAGTGTGTAAAAGACAAATCACTGAGGTTTGGAATGAGTGGTACCCCTTCGAGCAACTTTCCTTCGGTAAAGGCCGCGGAGATCATCCACAAAACCGGAATCAACACCACCGAAGCAGAAATCACCAACCACAGGGCGGTAATCAATTTTCCTACTATTTTTTTCGCTTTGTTCATAGATTAATCCTCCCATAGCCCTTTCGATCTAGACAAGTTGAAGACCGAAATAAATCCGACAAAGGCAAAGATTAGAATCGAATACACGGCCGCAATGTTAAACAATTGCGCATTTTCCGAGAAACTCAATTTATAAATCCAAGAAATCAGGATATCGGTTTGACCCGGTACACCCCCCATGATTTTCATCGAGTTTGGCACTTGGGTCGCCACCCAATCGGGTCCCCCACCCGTCAAGAAGTAAATGGCTCCAAAGTTATTGAAGTTAAAGGTAAAAGTCATGACGATGGTAGGCAGGGTTGCCGACAACACCAATGGCATGGTGATTTTACGGAAGGCTTGCCCTTTGGAAGCACCGTCAATTTTT
>JBOGAI010000115.1:0-7200 GCA_051655665.1 Erysipelotrichaceae bacterium
AGTCAATGCACTGCGCATCTTGTCAATTGACCAAGTGGAACAAGCACATTCAGGACATCCTGGATTGCCTTTGGGAGCCGCGCCGGCCGCCTACAGTTTGTGGGCGTACCAGCTGAAGCACAATCCAAAAAATCCCCACTGGATCAATCGCGATCGTTTTGTCCTCTCGGCAGGACATGGATCGGCGTTGTTGTATAGTTTATTGCATTTGTTTGGCTATGAAGGAATGGACTTGGATGCCTTGCGTCACTTCCGTCAATTGCATGCGCCAACACCAGGACATCCGGAATATGGACATACGCTCGGTGTGGATGCAACAACCGGACCTCTCGGTGCCGGCATTGCGAATGGGGTTGGGATGGCGATGGCACAAGCGCACCTTGCCAAAATCTTCAACAAGAACCACTATCCCATCCTAGATCATTATACCTATGTCTTGCATGGGGATGGGTGTTTGATGGAAGGGGTCAGTGCCGAAGCGTTGTCGCTTGCAGGAAGTTTGCATTTGGACAAACTTATTTTATTATATGATTCCAACCGCATTACCATTGAAGGAGACACCAAACTCGCGTTTTTGGAAGATGTGGGAAAACGGATGGAAAGCTATGGCTTTCAAGTCATTCGAGTGGATGATGGCAACAACGTCGAAGCCATTTCCAATGCAATCAGCCAAGCCAAACAAGAAAAGAACAAACCATCCTTTATTGAGATTAGAACCATCATTGGGTATGGTTGCACCGCCAAACAAGGCAGTGCAAGTGCGCATGGCGAACCATTAGGTGCTGCCAATGTAGAGCAAGTGAAGGATTATTTTGAGTGGGAGAGCAAGGAAGCCTTCTATGTACCAAAAAGTGTACGCAATCATTATGCAATGCTTGCGAAAAACAACGAACATTTCGAAAAAGACTGGAACTTGATGATGGAAGGATACTTCAAAGAGTATCCAGAAATGCTAGAACCGTGGCTGACCTATTTCAAAGAAAACAAAGCATTGGATGCCTTGTTAAGTAGTGAAAGCTATTGGAACCAACGATTTGGAAAAGGGGCAACCCGTTCCATCGGGGGAACCATCTTGAAACAACTCAGTGAAGTCGTACCAAACTTCTTTGGCGGTTCTGCCGACTTGGCACCCAGCACCAAAACGTACTTGGCCAACCAGGGGGACTTCTCAGCGGAAGATCGTTTGGGGAAAAACGTGCACTTTGGAGTCAGAGAACATGCGATGGTCGGCATTGCCAACGGCATCTTGTTGCATGGGGGCTTACGGCCTTACGTATCTACCTTCTTTGTGTTTGCGGATTTCATGAAGCCGATGATGCGCTTGGCATCTTTAATGAATTTGCCACAGCTTTATATCTTGACCCATGACTCCATTGGGGTCGGAGAAGATGGTCCAACCCATCAGCCGATTGAACAACTGGCCATGTTGCGAGCACAACCCAATTTGACCGTCTACCGTCCGTGTGATGGAAACGAATGTTTGGCCGCTTATGCATATGCCATGCAATCCAAAACAACACCAACGGCACTTATCTTGACGCGTCAAGATTTGGAACCGCAAAACTCAGATCCAAGAAAGGCACTTCAAGGTGGCTATGTCTTGTCAGAGAGCAAAACCGAACACCCATTGCTCCTATTGGCAAGTGGTTCTGAAGTTGCACTGGCATGCAAGGTCCAAGAGGCCTTGTGGAAAGAGGGGATGGATGCACGCGTCATTAGCATGCCAAGCATGGAAGTATTTGATGCTCAAAGCCTTGCCTATAAAGAACAAGTCTTGCCAAACCACTTGCGCAAACGCATTGCCATTGAAGCGGCAGCACCTCTAAGTTGGGGACGCTATGTCGGCTTGGATGGATTGATTATTGGAATGGACTCCTTTGGGGCAAGTGCTCCGGCGAAAGATTTGTTTGCACACTTTGGTTTTACGGTGGAGCACATTGTAGAACAAGCAAAACGATTGTATCCAAACTAAAAATGATAGCGATACCAATTTTCTTCAGTTTCATGTTGACACTGTAGTAGGTGTATGGTAAATTAGTGGTACATACAGATAGCGTGTTACCATTTAGGGCATGAACTATGAGAAATAAACGTTCGCTTCGCGATGTTTTTTATCATACTCATGCCCTTTTTTGTGTGCTGCTGTATCTATAAAAAGAGAAAGGATTTAGGATTTATGAAAAACTCAGTATTTGGAATCTTACAACGTGTAGGTCGCTCCTTCATGTTGCCAATTGCAATCCTTCCTGTCGCGGGTCTATTTTTAGGAATCGGGGGTTCATTTACAAATGAAACCACACTTGCTGCCTACAACTTGACTGCCTTGATGGGTGAAGGAACTGTAATTTACGCGATTCTCTCCGTTATGTCAAAAGCGGGGGACATCGTCTTCGCGAACTTGCCAATCATCTTCGCAATGGGTGTTGCGATTGGGATGGCAAAAGCCGAAAAAGAAGTAGCTGCACTTTCTGGTGCCGTAGCATACTTCATTATGAATGCAACCATCGGTGCGATGATCGCCATCAACGGTGGTGCAGCAGCATTCCCAGCGGGATCTATTACGATGTCGGTTGGGATTGAAACTTTGCAAATGGGGGTCTTCGGTGGGATCATCGTCGGTCTTGGAGTTGCAGCGTTGCACAACAAATTCTATAAAATTGAATTGCCTGCGGCCATTTCATTCTTTGGAGGAAGCCGTTTTATCCCAATCGTATCTGCGATTACGTACTTGGCTGTAGGGATCTTGATGTTCTTTGTATGGCCACCAGTACAAAATGTAATGTACGCTGCGGGGGACATCGTACGTAACTCTGGTTACATTGGTACATTCTTCTATGGATTGATCGAACGTTCATTGATTCCATTCGGATTGCACCACGTATTCTATATTCCATTCTGGCAAACCGCTTTGGGTGGAACACTTGAAGTGTGTGGAAGCGTAGTGGAAGGGGCACAAAACATCTTCTTCGCGGAGTTGGCATGTGCTGAAACTACGAAATTCACCGTAGAAGCAACACGTTTCATGACCGGGAAATTCCCATTCATGATGTTTGGTCTTCCAGGGGCTGCGTTGGCAATGTACCACACTGCAAAACCTTCTAAGAAACAAATTGCCTATGGATTGTTGTTCTCTGCTGCCTTTACTGCTTTCTTGACAGGGATCACAGAACCAATCGAGTTTACATTCTTGTTCGTTGCTCCAGCATTGTATGCAGTGCATGCTGTCTTGGCTGGGTTGTCCTTCATGTTGATGCATGTATTGGACGTTGCCATTGGTCAAACCTTCTCTGGAGGATTCATTGACTACGTATTGTTCGGTGTGCTTCAAGGACAAGCGAAAACAAACTTCTTGTATGTATTGCCAGTAGGAGCGGCGTACTTTGCTACGTACTACTTCTTGTTTAAATTCATGATTGTGAAAATGAACTTGAAAACACCTGGCCGTGAAGACGATGATGTGGAAACAAAAATGTACACACGTGCCGACATGAATGCGAAAAAAGACGGAACTGCTATCGATGCGAAAGACGAGCAAAGCGCGATGATCCTGGAAGCATTGGGTGGAAAAGACAACCTGACAGATGTAGATGCGTGCGCGACGCGCTTACGTTTGACGGTGAAAGATGCGACACTTGTTAACGACGCAATGTTGAAAGCAAGCGGAGCAAACGGTGTAATCAAATCGGGTCAAGGGGTGCAAGTCATCTATGGACCAAAAGTATCGGTAATCAAATCGAAACTTGTAGAATACATCGACACTCTCTAATACATGAATATGCTACTAAAGCGCAGTGCAGCCTACGTCATTGACGTAGTGCTGACGCTTGCCGTTACGGCAATGTATTTGTTCTTCGCGCAAAACTTCTACTATGATTCCGCGACGTATGCCCAAGCCAATTTTATGGTAATTTGCGCATTCATCAGCGTGGTATTGTTGTTGGGGTATATTCCAACCAAAACCAATGGACAAACAGTAGGGAAAATCATTATGAAACTGCGCGTTGTCAACGAAAACGGCAAACCGCGTGGTATGTGGCAAAATTTAGTTCGCGAATGCTTCCTGAAATATGGATTCATTTACATCTTCATCCCTTTTGCCATTCTATATGAAATCTTTGCATGTTTTGTACAAAAGAAATTCGTGATCGCGTATGGTCATGATCTGATTTTAAAAACCAATGTAATTGAAAAATAGAAAGAGGTAACACTATGGCATTCTTCTTTAAGAAAAAAGAAACAACTCAAGCTTTGGAATCTTTTTTAGTACCGATGAGTGGGGACGTACAGCCGATTGAAAAGACACCGGATGATGCATTCGCTCAAAAAATGATGGGGGATGGCATGGTCATCTTCCCAACAGCGGGAGAAGTGTTTGCTCCAACCAATGCAAGCGTGGAATTTGTATTCCCTACAAAACACGCGATTGGGTTGAAAACAGAAAGTGGATTAGAGTATTTGATCCATGTAGGGATTGACACAGTCCAAATGAATGGAGAAGGCTTTGAAACCTTTGTGGAAGCAGGACAACAAGTAAAAGCGGGCGATTTGCTCTTGAAATTCGATCTTGCTTTGGTAAGCGAAAAAGCAAAATCAACGGCGACTCCACTTGTCATCACCAATTTGGGTGAAAAAACGTTCGAAGCAAAAGCACAAGGACAAAGTGAAGCCAAAGAGGTCTTGTTGGTCGTACGATAAATGAGGTGAGGTCATGTATCTTGTTGAAAAGGTGTTAAACAATAATGCAGTTTTGGCACGACGGGAATCAGATGATCAACGTGTCGTGGTTCTTCAAAACGGAATTGGTTTTGGGAAAAGCGTTGGTCAAGTTCTTCCGCAACAAGCTGGCCTTCAAGTATATGTTCTCGATACACAAGATAAAACCCGAAATGATTTGGTATATCGGGTCAATCCCATCTTTTTTGAAATTGCCAGCGACATCGTGACCATGCTCAAAAAAGAAGGATACAACGTGGAAGACAAGCGTATGGTGGCCCTTGCAGACCATATTGCCTTTGCTTACGAGCGAATCCTTGAAGGAATCCGCCTACCAAATCCATTTTCGCAGCAAATTCAAGTGTTGTATGCGAAAGAATACCAATTTGCACTTCAGGCAAAAAACATCATCGAGTCCACTTTATCTATCCAAGTGGACGACGATGAGGTGGGGTATTTGACCTTGCACATCGTAGCAATGCTCGATGAGCAAGACATCACGCAAACCTTGGAAATTGCGAGGGTGTTTGGATTGTGTATGCAACAAATCGAGCAGGAAACTCAAGTACGAATCAATCCTGCCTCTTTGAGCTATTTGCGGTTGATTACGCATCTAAAAATGTTGGTTTTGCGCGCGGAACGGAAAGAAACCATTGATTTGGATTTTACCGAACTCATTCGCATCAAACACCAGCAAGCGTATGAAGTTGCCCAAAAAGTACGGGACACGTTAAACCAGGAGCTGCGTTTGCAGGTTGTGGAAAACGAGGTTGGCTATTTGGCCATTCATATTCAGCGAATCTTACAAAGTGAACCAAAAAAATAAGGCGATTATGCCTTATTTTTTTCTTTATCTTCTCTTTTTTGCAATTTGTCGATTTGACGCAACCCCTTCAACATCCGCTTGTAGCTTTGTTTCTCCAAACGTCGGTTTGCGAAGCGAAACCACAAGCCATTTTTGACGTTCGCATTGGGTTCGAAATGCTCATAGTAGCTCACATCGGTTTCTTGTGGGGCAAGTACATGCAACTCAAAGCGAATGTGACGTACGCCATTGGGGCTGGTCACATGCAATTCATATCCCTCTTCAAGCGAGAGCTTTTTAAAGTAGTAGGAATAGCTTCCTTGTTTCAATTGTTTGGTATAACGAAAACCCGGTTTGAGCTGAGTCAAACGCACGTCTTTGTTTGAATTTGCCTTCGCATCTTCGTATAGGGATTTGAGCACCCATTGGTAAATGGTGTTCGCGTCGTAATAAAACTTGTAATGTATTTCCATAGCCAACCTCACTTCTTGTCTCTATTTTACCATACTTCCTTCACCTTAGGGCAGCCAATTGGTGCTGTTGTTCAAAATTTCAATTTTTGGAAAGCATGCTATGATGAATACAGAAGCGAGAAAGGAGTGTAGGTATGAAATTCAATTATCCCAAAACCATTTGGATCGGCTTTGGCTTTTTAGGCATTGTGGCTTTTTGGCAAATGTACGATTCCACCATTCCCATTATTTTAAAGGAACAATTTCAACTCTCAGACACCTGGGCAGGGTTCATCATGTCCCTCGACAACATCCTGGCGATTTTTATGTTGCCTCTGTTTGGTTCTTTGTCAGATAAAAGGGGGAAACGCATGCCATTTGTGGTTCTTGGAACTGTGCTTTCGGTAACCTTGTTTTTGCTGTTGCCATTGCCCATTCTTTCCAAGTCATTGCCGATTTTTATCGCACTGTTGTTGCTGGTTTTGTTGGCCATGGGAACCTATCGTTCTCCTACTGTGGCCCTCATGCCTGATTTGACAGAGAAAGTGCATCGTTCCAAAGCCAATGCTATCATCAACTTGATGGGCTCAGTTGGAGCAGTGTTCTCGTTGTTGCTGATTGCGGTGCTGATGCCAGAGGATGGCAATTTCTATCCGCTCTATATTGGGGTGGCCATTATTATGGTGACCAGCATGTTGCTATTGCGCTTTAAAATCAAAGAAGTCGGCATCGCAGAGAAACAAATCCAGCAAAAAAGAGAAGCCCATGTACTTCCCAAAGAAGTCAAACGCTCTTTGCTTTGGTTGCTTTTGGCCGTAGCGCTATGGTTTATGGGGTATAACGCCATCTCTTCGGCCTTTACCAAATATGCACGGGTTTATCTTGGGGTACAAGGGGGCGACTTCGCATATCCGCTTTTGGTCGCAACGCTTTTCTCAATCCTTTCGTTTGTCCCCATCGGGTTTTTGTCTGCCAAGGTTGGACGCAAGAAGATGATCTATTTGGGTCTTTTTATCCTGCTTGCCTGCTTTGGTATTGCCTACACCTTTACAAGCTATGATCCCATCATCAATGTCCTGTTTGCTTTGTTTGGGTTTGGATGGGCGGCCATTAACGTCAATTCTTATCCAATGGTAGTGGAGATGAGCAAAAGCAGTGATGTGGGCAAATTTACCGGGTATTACTATAGTTTCTCTATGGCGGCACAAATTGTGACTCCAATACTAAGTG